>JAQVOX010000061.1 GCA_028702435.1 Desulfotomaculaceae bacterium
CAAAAAGGGAAAGCTGATATCCTTCTGGCGGCATCTGTTTTCCATTTCGGTGAGATTAATATTCAAGACTTGAAAAAATATCTCAATGACAAAGGAGTTAAAACGAATTAATTACATATTAATAAACCACTAATGCAAATGAGCTTCAATTCAGTCATCCATAATTCAAGGGGTTATCGCCATATGACGATAACCCCTTGGCTATTTTCGTGCCTGTAACGGAAGCTTGGTGATTTACAACGCCAGAATAAAGCTGGAAAATAATCTTTAGGTCGCAAGCTATTTTCTTAAGGAAATGGAAATAAGTAGAAGTAATGGCTTGGTAATTTATGTAAAACAGTCATATTGACAGAATATGTAACTTGCATCATTGTGCTAATATGGTTTCAAGCACAAATAATTGCTGGCCATGTTAATTATGTCAAAGCTTTATCAGACATAAACAGGAAAAGAGCCTTGAGATTTGTGCGATGCACAGTGCATTACCATAAAAAAGAATAGGTTAGCATTATTTCCCGGATTATTTAAGGAGGTGCCATGAATGAACATTGGTTTATACAAAAAAGATGATCCGGCTTACGCGGAAAGCTTATTGTTTAACCCCGTAATACCTTATGTGAATGGCTGTGTTATATTGGGAGGACAAAGCTCAATTAAAGGAACCTATAATGGGACCGAGCGGAAAGCATCATTGCCTGGGAGAGCAAGAGGAGGTCTTCCTAAGTACCTTAAGTCCTTGCGATATGGAAGGGCAGATCCACTTCAATCCAATAATGAGGAAGGGGGCTTGATATATGGAATACGTTATTGACAACAAAATAAAAAAATACATAACCATTTCCAGATGGTTATTCAACCCGGAAAAAGGGACGGAGTCAATCAACGGGGTTGATTGCCCCGGGAAATAATAGAAGCGGATATTATGCTTGTTTTACAGCTTGTTGCCCATTATTAATAGCTTGCTTTGTTAATATCTAGAATAGATATACTGGATCTGCGTTGGCCAGACTAAACAATCTCATCGACTGGCCACGGTGGGGGCGTTTAGTTGCGCGGAATAGATCAACTACCGGGCATCGGACCGTGATGCCCGGCAAGGTTAGGTAAACAGCAATACTTTATTCCAGTTCCTCTATTGCCATACCCTCGCTCAACCTCTGAAAGGACCGCCTAAAATTCTTAAATTACGTGAGTATATGTAAAAGCTTGAAGGTAGAGCCACCTCATCAGGGATGGCTTTTTAGTGTTATCTGTCGAAACGTGTCGGTTTTGTTTATGTACTGGCTAGGTAAAATAATTGACTGCGCGCTTGCAGGGTTCAGCCATGAATAATTGAAATTAAGTAGATGCGGCAAGATAATATAAAGGGAGACCAAATGTATAATTCTTATGGGTTGTAGGCTGGCAGGCGTATCCTGGTGATAGTCCCTATCCCGGCGGAAAGGGAAGCGGTGTTACGCGGATTGAAGGGTGAAAAAAATTTTGATATTATGCTAACGGGTATTGGCCCGGTATCATCTGCTGTGAACACAGCGAAAGTGCTGGCGACTACTAGGTACGGCTTGGTCGTGAACGCCGGTATCGGCGGGGGATTTCCGCCGAGCTGGCCGCAAGGGTACCTGTCGCTACTGCCGAGGCGATGGAGGGGTATGGTGTGGCTTTAGCGGCATATGACCGCGGTGTGCCTGTACTTGAACTCCGCGCCGTTTCTAACCTGGTTGGCCCACGTGACCGGACAATTTAGGTAAGATCGGATATGAGGCGATAACCACCTTGCTTGGCTGTGCCTCACAGGAAGGATTATTACCGGAGATAAATTTAGCAGTTCTGAGCAAGCAGTGAATAAATTTTATGCATACCAGCATGAAGGGGAATATTGACAATATCGAGCTGTAAGCATTATACTTTCGTAACAGTGTGGATAAATTTCGCACTCGTGAGGAGTGATATTAATCGTTTGAAAAAAATATACTTTAAATTTCTAAGTATTGGTGCCTGTATAACTTTGGTAGCGTTAATGATACTGGCTTCTGGTTGTACGCTCTGGCAGTCGTCCGGAGATGTTCAGGCTAAGCCTCTAGTAATAAAAGTTGAGGATTTTAGTGTTTTCTTGTTTGAGTCCTCGGAGGAAATTTACCGGGCCAATGTTAAAGATCAAGCCCTGTGGGCCAGTTTACGTGAAATCGCCGGGGAGGACCCAGAGTATGCCGTTCACTACAAATGGCTGTACGAAACTTATGGCAAATGGGATGAACGTCGTCGCACTCAATTAAAAGAAATTTTTACCGTATATGACACCCAGCATATGTCCGAGTGTTTGATCCAAAACGGCAAACAGGAAGCCGGTCTGGACGAGATTATTAAGTTTATCCGGGAAGATAAATTTTTTAAGGATCGCCGGGACGTATTGATTAATTTTTACTCCTGGTATGGTGCGAATTACGCATTGGATCATTATGAGAAAGTTAAACCGTTGTTACAGCGAAAGGTTGAAGCAACGGTATCTAAGGTGGAAAAAGGATTCGATATAATCAGTTTTATGGAGAAGGAAACAGGTATCCATTTAAAGGAAGAAATAAATACTTTAGAATTACTCCAAAATATGCGGGTAATCGGTATTTCTAGTTTTTCCCGGGAGAAGGACTCGTTGGTAACCATCCCGTGGAATAGGACGCCTGAAAAAATCTGGACAGCCTCTTTCCACGTGTTAAGTGAGCCTTATTTCCGGTTTTTTACAGAAAACTGGTCCTTCAAATATATAGTCAGGAAATTAAAGAAAGACGAAAATTTAATGGCCCGTTATAAAGAGGATATACCCTACACCTGGGAAGGGTGGATCGAGGAAAATTTAGTTGAAGGCTACGCCAGGTACCTGAGTGTGCGCAAGGGGATAACCAGGGATGTGGGAGACGGTATTTACGTGTTTGACCAGGATTACGCGCAGGCGCTGGTAACTAGCTTCGACAGCCAGAAGACTACTCTGGAAAAGTTTACAGTTAATTTTTTGAAGAAGCGCTATAATATTTAATTTAACGAATAGGGGGAGAACTTTGGCCTTAAACCTTTATGGATTGCGAAAGTTAATTGAGTATTCGTTAAGTGAAGATATCGGTACCGGGGATTTGACCACAAACAGCATCGTTCCGACCGATGCCGTTTCTACGGGCTATATTATAACTAAAGAAGCCGGGGTTATAGCCGGCGTGCCGGTTGCGGAGATGGTTTTTCGTTGTCTTAACCCGGAAGCACGATTCCTGACCCATGCTGGTGATGGTGAGTGGGTAGAGCAGGGACGGGTTTTGATGGAAGTACATGGTAACGCCCGGGCTATCTTGACGGGTGAGCGATTAGCGCTGAACTTTCTTCAGCGCCTGTCAGGGATTGCGACTCGGGCTGCACAGTTAGTGAAGCTGGTGGGTGGTGGTAAGCCGGCTATCGTCGATACCAGGAAGACCACCCCTGGCTTGAGGGTGCTGGAAAAGTATGCGGTAATGATGGGAGGCGGGCATAACCACCGCTTTGGCTTGTATGATGCGGTGCTGATTAAAGATAATCATATTAAAATAGCTAGAGGGATCACAAAAGCTGTGGAATTGGCTAGGCGCGGCAGTCCCCACACCTCTAAAATTGAAGTAGAGGTAGAGAGCCTGACTGGGGTTAAAGAGGCATTGGAGGCCGGGGCCGACATAATTATGCTGGACAACATGACCCCAAAGTTGATGCAGGAGGCTGTTGCGCTTGTGTCCGGTAAGGCTCTGGTTGAAGCCTCTGGTGGGATAACGGAGGAAACCATCCGGGCAGTTGCAGCAGCAGGCGTTGATCTGATCTCAATTGGAGCGCTAACCCACTCGGTCAAGTCACTTGATATCAGCCTGGATCTAGAAGAGATAAAGACGAATTAAAATCAATGTTAACTTTTACAATAACATATGTTGACGTAGTTGCTCCGGAAGGGGTAATATTTATATAAGGGGTTGATGTTTTTTGAAAGTAGCTGTTCTTCGGTTGCTGAAGGAACATCTGTCTGAATATGTTTCAGGTGAAGAGCTTTGCAAAGGCCTTGATGTCACCAGGACTGCTGTGTGGAAGCATATTCAGGCTTTGCGGGAGGATGGGTACGAGATCGAAGCGCGCCCGCGTGTGGGGTATTCGCTCGTCGGCATTCCTGATCGGTTATACGCTGAGGAGATCCGTGACGGGCTCACCACGGAGTTTATTGGCCGTCAGGTTTTTTACTGTAGCAATCTTTCTTCTACAAATGATCTAGCTAAAAAACTATCTAGCGAGGGGGTTGGGGTAAGTAACGGCTCTATAGTAGTTGCTGAGGAGCAAACCGGCGGACGTGGACGGTTGGGACGAAAGTGGTTTTCCACTAAGTACAAGGCTATATGTTTTTCGCTGATTTTATATCCACCTGTAAGCCCTTCCGAAGTATCCCAGGTAACCATGGTTACAGCGGTAGCCCTAGCTAATGCTATTAGGAAAGAGACAGGGGTGCCTGTGGGGATTAAGTGGCCGAACGATCTAATGGTAGGCGGCAAAAAGCTTTGTGGTATACTTACTGAACTAGGAGCTGAAATTGATAAAGTTAATTATTTGGTTGTAGGAGCCGGTATAAATATCAATCAGCAGCGAGAGGAATTTCCAGAAGATGTGCGTGATATTGCAACCTCACTAAAGATAGAAATGGGATCTAACGTAAACCGGGTCAAATTGCTGCAGGTCATGCTGACAGAGTTTGAGCGGTGTTATCGGACCTGGCTTAAACAGGGGTTTTCTGGGATCCTAGTAAAATGGAAGGAGATGTCAGTTTCTTTGCAATGTCCGGTCCGCATTCATGCTATAGATAAATCCTGGGATGGTTGGGCCGAGGATGTTGATCAGGATGGAGCCCTATTGCTTCGGCTTCCGAATGGCCAGTTGCAGCGAGTAGTAGCAGGAGATGTTTCGCTGCGGGTGTAGAACCATATCTATATTGTCAACCAGTATCAATCATCGGGTTCACGTATTTTGGTCCTTGGCCAAAAGCTTGGGTTTTACAGTTAGGTAAAGAATTACATAGTTTGTGTGCTGTGCTTTTTTAATTAATATTACCGGTAAAATTTAGTCAGGGGGTTTTAGGTTTATGTTAAATTTTTCTGCCCGTGATATCACCATGACTGCGGTTTTTGCCGCTTTGGCGGTAGTTGCTGCCATGTTGGTCCGCTTCGCTGGTCCTATCGTTCCATTTAGCCTTTTGCCTTTTGTGGTGATGTTGTCGGGCGGTCTCCTAGGTGCCCGCCTGGGGGCTTTAAGCATCATAGTTTATATTTTGCTGGGCTTGATTGGGCTGCCAGTATTTGCCACCCCCCCCTTTGGCGGGCCATCTTATATACTAACGCCGACTTTCGGTTTTTTACTGGGGTTTGTAGCGAGTGCCTATGTTATCGGAACCCTTCTCAAAAACCGGGAGCAGAGTGGCATTATGCGCTATTTCTTTTCGATGTTGGCCGGTGTAGTAGTTTATTATGTAATCGGGTTGCCTTATGTCTACGTGATCTTGAATTTTTACCTGGCTAAAAATGTTTCGATAGCATATGTAATAGCCATTGGCTTTACCCCATTTATTTTGTTTGACCTAGTAAAGACCGCTGCTGCTGCCGCACTGGCCCGGGCGGTTTACCGAAGGTTGAACGCCTACGGTGTGGATCACAGCCCCGCTCAGTAGCTAGTGGCATTGATCATATGGAAAGGTGATTAGCGTACTGATAACCTTTCCGGAAGATGTTGCGCCTGATCAGACTCTTTGATAGAATTACAATGTGATTAATTTAGAAGAAAGTGGGGAAGGCAATGATCCTGGTCTTTGATGTCGGTAATACAAATATTGTTTTGGGAGTTTACCGGGGCAGTGAGCTGGTTGCGGATTGGCGCATATCCACCAGGCGTGAACGGACTGCGGATGAATACGGGATCATGCTTAAAGAGTTGTTTTCTATCTCTCGTATAGAGATGAATTCAATCAAGGCTGCTGTTATTTCTACGGTGGTTCCACCGCTGCTTTTTACGTTGGAGCGAATCTGCCATAAGTACTTCAAACTTGCGCCATTGATCGTGGGGCCGGGCATTAAAACCGGGCTGCCAGTGAATTATGAGAACCCGAAAGAAGTGGGGGCCGACCGGATCGTCAACGCAGTGGCAGGGATAGAGTTATATGGTTGCCCGCTAATCATTATTGATTTTGGTACAGCCACTACCTTTTGTGCCATTAGCGACAGGGGCGAGTATCTGGGTGGCGCTATTGCACCGGGTATTACCATATCCACTGAAGCGCTATTCACACGCGCTGCCAAATTACCCCGGGTAGAACTGGTCAAGCCGTCTTCCGTAATCGGGAAAAATACGGTTAACGCCATGCAATCAGGTATATTTTACGGGTTTGTCGGGCAGGTTGATGAAATCATCAACCGGATGAAAAAAGAGTTGGGAGAGAATGCAAAAGCCGTCGCCACCGGTGGTTTGGCTAGGTACATTGCGCAGGAGAGCAAAGAAATCAACGATGTGGATCCTTTCCTGACCCTAATCGGGCTACGTTTAATTTATGAGAGGAATTTACCAAAATGAAAATCGGACCGATAATGTTGGCCAACCCGGTAATATCAGCCCCGATGGCAGGCATTACCGATAAAGCCTTCCGGATATTAGCCAGAGAGGCGGGATGTGGCCTGGTCTGCACCGAAATGGTGAGTGACCAGGCTCTTTTATATGGAAATCCCAAGACTTGCAGCATTCTTAATCTATCAGGTGAGGCCGGCCCAGTAAGTGTACAGATTTTCGGGTCTAACCCGGATTATATGGCTAGGGCAGCGGAAATAGCGGAAAGTCGTGGCGCTGATATTATTGACATCAATATGGGATGCCCAACACCTAAAATTGTTAAGAATGGTGAGGGAGCTGCTCTCATGCGGGAGCCGGAGCGTGCTGTGCGAATTGTCCGGGAAGTGGCTGGGCGGGTGAACGTGCCGGTAACGGTTAAAATGCGCAAGGGTTGGGATGAGAAATCTATTAATGCCGTTGAACTGGCTAGACTAATGGTAGACGCGGGTGCAGTAACGTTGACTGTTCATGGCCGCACACGATCTCAGTTTTACAGCGGGAAAGCTGACTGGAAAATCATCGCAGCAGTGAAGGAGGCAGTGGGGGTGCCGGTAATCGGTAATGGTGATATTTGGCATCCAGCAGATGCTTTGTCCATGATGGAGTTAACCGGTTGCGATGGGGTTATGATCGGGAGGGCCGCTTTAGGCAATCCATGGATATTTAAAAGCACACTGTATTTTTTGAAAACCGGTGAAAATTTACCCGATCCCTCGCCGGAAGAGCGAATTGAGATGGCGCTCAGACACCTGCGCCTGCTTGTTGAGTATAAGGGTGAACAGGTTGCGGCCCGGGAGATGCGTAAGCACGCGGCATGGTATACCAGGGGGCTGCCGGGTGCGGCAAGAATAAGAAACATGATTAATAAGGCCGAGTGCAGGGAAGAATTGCAAGAAATATTAAAATCAACGTTGTAATTATCTTGCGGAGAATAGCTATTTTTGCTAATATTTAACTGTGTTTATTTTTGTGCGGTTTGGATAAAGAAGTGGGGGGTTGAGAGCTTGGTGGGTTACCCGTTTTAAGAGGTTAATGCTCAGCAAAGATTAGGAGGCTGCGGGTTTGCAAAGATTTGCCTTTATGCTTCACCCCTCGTATGCAGAAGATGTGGCTAGAAAATTTAAAATTGCCAAATTCATGCCCGACGTGATGGTTGAGCGTGTATTTGCCATGGCGCCCTCCATGAAGGTGTCTCACATCACAGGACTTCGCTCTCGCTACGAAGAGGCGGAGGGGTGGTTCATTGCCTGTCCCCTAACGGCCAGGATGATGATGAGCTTGCCGGTACCCTACGTTTTAAATAAAATTATCCAGGGAGGCCGCATTGCTGAAAAACTTGGCGCCGGGATATTGGGCCTAGGCGCTTTTACTAAGATTGTAGGCGATGCGGGTATTACCGTTGCCCAAAATTTAAATATTCCCGTAACCACCGGAAATAGCTATACGGTTGCAACAGCCATTGAGTCAGTCCGGGAAGCAGCCCGAATGATGGGGCACGACCTGAAAAGGGCAGAGATAGTAATTCTTGGCGCCACTGGTTCGATCGGCCGGGTTTGTGCTATGATCCTAGCCAGGGAGGTAAGCAGTATGACCCTGGTAGCCCGCAACGAGCGCAAACTTGAGGATCTAGCGGCGAAGATACTATATGACACCGGGTTGGCAGTAAGAATTGTTTCCGACAGTAAGAAAGCGCTTCACTCAGGCGATATTATCATAACAGTGACCAGTGCTCTGGATACGTTGATCGAGCCTGAAGACCTCCAGCCCGGTGCTGTTGTTTGTGATGTTTCGCGGCCGCGGGATGTGTCGCAACGGGTAGCGGAAGCGCGTGACGACGTGCTGGTGATTGAGGGTGGGGTTGTGGAAGTGCCGGGTGATGTTGAATTTAATTTGAACTTTGGATTCCCACCGAAGATGGCCTATGCCTGTATGGCTGAGACTATGATCTTGGCCCTGGAAAAACGTTATGAAAGCTTTACCCTTGGCCGGGAGCTAGATATTGAAAAAGTTGAAGAAATTGCAGCCCTGGCAAAAAAACACGGTTTTAAACTGAGCGGTTTCCGCAGTTTTGGCCGTGCGGTTCCCCCGCAAGAGATTGAAATGATCAGACTTCGAGCCAATAGAGAAGCCGTCACCAGCAAAAACAAAATCATTCCATTTAATCCTTAGGTAGATGGTCTTGACAAAAATGTACAGCCTTTTTATAATGACACTAATGTGTTTAGCCGCATCAAATAATCTTACATTATCACCAAGCACTGCGCAGTATTGCTATTGCAGTGCTTTAAATGTAGTATGGGGGTTTTCTCCTCCCTTAATATGTATAAAAAGAAGCATTGAGCATATATTGTTTGATAATGTTATTCCAGTGATAAGGAGACTGTGCTGATGAAAGAAAAGGAAGTAATCTTAACGGTCGGCGGGCTTAAGAAACTTGAGGACGAGCTTGAGCAGCTTAAGTCAATAAAACGAATAGAAGTTGCCGAGCGAATCAGGCAGGCTATTGCTTTTGGTGATATCAGTGAGAATTCAGAATATGAAGATGCAAAAAATGAGCAGGCTTTTATTGAAGGCCGCATTTTGACGTTAGAAAAGATGTTGCGTAATGCCAAAGTCATTGATAATGAGAACCTGGGCACTGAGGTTGTTTCAATTGGTTCGTTGGTATTGCTGAAGGATCTGGAATTTGGTGATGAGTTTGAATATACAATAGTAGGCTCTGCAGAAGCCGACCCGGGTGCGAATAAAATATCGAACGAATCGCCGGTAGGCAAGGCTATCCTGGGGCAACCTAAGGATAGCGTAGTAGAGGTCCAGGTGCCTGCGGGACAACTTAAGTATCAAATTAAAGATATTCTAAGGTAGGATTAACCGGAGGTTAGTGGAATGTCAGATCGGGAGAGGAAAGAAGTACCAAGCCAGGTTAATAACATGGATGGTCAACCTGAAGAGTTGAATGAACTGATGCGTGTACGGAGAGAAAAACTTGCTGAACTGCGTGACAAGGGTATTGAGCCTTATGGCGCCCGGTTTGAGCGCACTCATACGACGAGTTTTATTTTAGCTAATTTTGAAGACTTGGAGAATAAAAATGCAGCTATAGCAGGTAGAATTATGTCCAAGCGTAGTATGGGTAAAGCATCTTTTGCTCATATACAGGACAGTACCGGCCAAATTCAAATTTATGCCCGACTAAATGATATGGGTTCGCAGGCGTACGAGATTTTCAGTAAACTAGATATAGGCGACATTATCGGCGTAACTGGGAATATATTTAAAACCCGCATGGGTGAAGTGACAGTGGCAGTAGGAGAGTTTAAGCTACTGTCAAAGTGCCTGCGTCCCTTGCCAGAAAAATGGCATGGTCTGAAAGATGTGGAGCTCCGTTACCGGCAGCGCTATGTAGACCTTATAGTAAATCCAGAGGTTAAGGAAGTTTTTGAGTCGAGGAGCAAGATTATCCGCTCTATCCGTAGTTTCCTGGACAGCCGTGACTTTCTTGAAGTGGAGACTCCGATGATGCATAATATTGCCGGTGGTGCTGCGGCCAGGCCTTTTATTACCTATCATAATACCCTGGATATGCACTTGTTTTTAAGGATCGCTCCCGAGCTATATTTGAAAAGGCTGGTTGTGGGTGGTTTTGAAAAGGTATATGAGATAAACCGTAATTTCCGCAATGAGGGAGTTTCTACTAAGCACAACCCAGAATTTACCATGATCGAGTTGTATCAGGCTTACGCTGATTACAATGATATGATGGATCTGACCGAGGAGCTGATCTCCACTGTTTCCCTGGAGGTTTTTGGTAGAAACCGGATTGAATACCAGGGCACCGAGATTGATCTGGCTCCCAAGTGGACAAGGCTGCCAATGCTTGATGCTGTGAAGATGTACTCGGGACTTGATTTCAGATCGATAAAGACCACCGATGAGGCCAAAAATGCTGTAAAGTTAGCAAAGATCGACCTGGTGTTGGAAACCTCGGATACATGGGGCACCATTTTAAATAAAGTATTCGAAGAGACAGTGGAGCCAAAGTTAATTCAGCCTACCTTTATCATAGACTATCCAGTGGAAATTTCTCCATTAGCCAAACGCAAAATTGAGAATCCTGAATTAACCTATAGATTTGAGCTTTTTATTTACGGGCGTGAGATGGCCAACGCTTTTTCCGAACTGAATGATCCGGTTGAGCAAAAGAGCCGCTTCTTAAAACAGGTAGAAAAAAGGACAGCCGGTGATGAGGAAGCACATATGATGGATGAAGATTACATTGATGCTTTGGAATATGGGATGCCACCGGCCGGTGGTTTGGGCATCGGGATCGACAGGCTAGTGATGCTGTTGACAGACTCACCTTCAATTCGTGATGTCATTCTATTTCCGACAATGAGACCGCGCGATTAAATTAGTAAATTTTGTTTGACATTGTCTGCTTGATCATGTAAACTTTAATTCCGGTTGTGATGATATTGCAACTGTAAAAAAGCTAGAAAACATGTTGACATTGCTTTTGTCTGATGTTAGACTTAATACTTGAGATTGCCTCTGACAGATCATTCTACAGTAGTTATAAAAAACTATTGACACAGTTTAATAACAATGATAGAATGACTATTGGCTGCGATAAAAAGTGTAATGGTAAAAAAGTGGTCTTTGAAAACTAAACAGTGGATGGATGGAAACAAACACATGACTCTCGTTGAAGTGAAAGTTAAAGCGAGTAGTAATTCCAAGCAACAACTAAGAGCCAAATATCAAACTTTTGATATATTTTACGGAGAGTTTGATCCTGGCTCAGGACGAACGCTGGCGGCGTGCCTAACACATGCAAGTCGAACG
>JAQVOX010000062.1 GCA_028702435.1 Desulfotomaculaceae bacterium
GGTGAATAAACATGCACTATCAAAGAGGCCTGTGGGTCTTTTTTGTATTACCTTTTTTAATGTTATCAAGTTTGCCCCTTGCCTTTGCCGGGCCGGAAATAGTGGGGCAAGCTGCAGTAGTTATCGACAGTAAAAATGGACAAGTGCTTTTTGAAAAAAACCCGCACCAGAGAATGTACCCGGCCAGCACCACAAAAACTCTTACTGCTATAATTGCCCTGGAAAACTTTGGGCTCCCCGATTTGGTGACTATCCCGAAGAATGCCTGTAATATTGAAGGATCAGCGATCGGTTTGCAGGAGGGTGAGGAAATTTCTATGGAACACCTGCTGTATTCGATGCTGTTGAATTCGGGAAACGATTCAGCAGTTGCTATTGCCAGCCACTACGGGAGTTCTGTAGATGGCTTTATGGGATTAATGAATGAAAAAGCTGCCGAGGTGGGGGCGGTTAATACCCACTTTAAAAACCCCAACGGGCTGCCTGACCCCGAGCATTACACCACTGCTTATGATCTGTCCCTGATTGCCCGTTATGCCATGCAGAATGAGGAGTTCCGGAAGATAGTAGCTACTAAAACGAAAACTATCCAGCGTGAAGATCCGAAGGCACAAACCTACCTATTAAACTCAAATAAACTGCTTTGGCGTTATGAGGGTGCTGTCGGTACTAAGACCGGTTACACGGAAGCAGCCAGGCAGTGTCTTATAGCCACCGCGGTTAGGCAGGACAGGGAGTTGATTGCGGTGGTGCTGGGCAGTGAGGGAGGTAGCATTTGGGACGATACCACTACACTTTTGGATTACGGGTTTACTAATTTTAAACCGTTAAACATCGTGGAAAGTGGAAGCCATATCACAGATGTTCCGGTCAGGTATGGGGTATCAGGCGCCGTACCTGCCCTGGCTGGTTACTCACTAACTTTTAATATTCCTACAGATAAGCCAAATGAAATAAGGCAGGAAGTAAAGCTAAAGGAAAAAATTACTGCGCCGATTGAGGCCGGGGATGAACTTGGTGAAGTAATCTATTATTTCGGAGAGCAAGAGATCGGTAAGGTATGCCTGCTAAGCCGGCAGGAGATGCCAAGAAAAATACTGTATTTGTGGTGGCCCTGGATTTTACTGGTTGCGGCGCTGTTTACCTTGCGCGGAATTGTTCGTTACCACAACCATGCCCGGCGGCGTCGTTATGTCCAGTATCACAGGCGTAAATATTATTAGTCATGGTCACGTTAAGGAGCAAGGCTGTTCTTTAGTTGACATATATAGACATTTTACTTATACTACAAGAAAAGTACAATACTGGTGGTGGTTTAGTGAACAAAGTTATTTCCGATGTCGGCGAAAAGCTGAAAGAGAAGGATTGTAAATTTACCAGAAGCCGGGTGCAAATTTTAAAAGTACTTTGGGAAAACAAAGGAAGTCACTTGTGTGCCGAGGATATATATAATCTAGTCAAGAGAGATGCTACGGATATAGGAATAGCCACGGTATACCGTAATTTGGAGCTGTTTCAAGAGTTCGAAATTATCCACAGCATGGATTTTGGAGATGGGCGAAAGCGCTATGAATTTGGTAGGGAGGAAGGATTAAACCATTACCATCACCATCTGATTTGTACTAAATGCGGCATTATAATTGAGGTAAATGAAGATCTTCTTGAGGAACTGGAAAACAGGGTAAGCCGGCAGCATAACTTTACTATAACTAACCACCAATTGAAAATTTTTGGACTATGCAAAGATTGTGTTTAATTTAATGCTGGGTCTTATTGCTTTTATTCCACACCAAAGTATTATAAAGAATAATTGGTATGGATTTTTTTATTTTTGAGAAAGGGAAGGACTGAAATGATCGTAGACTACCATATTCACACTAAAATGTGCGGTCACGCCACAGGTGAGCTTGAGGAGTACCTTGCGGTGGCTAATAGGCAAGGGCTGGAGGAGATTGGCTTTGCCGATCACCTGCCTCTTTACTTTCTGCCCCCTGATAGTATGCTTGCCGGCTATGCTATGACCAAGGCAGATCTACCCGTATATGTCGATGCAGTGCAAAGACTGCAGAAAAAGGGTCCGGTGCGGGTAAAGCTGGGGGTGGAGGCCGATTATGTACCCGGGTTCGAAGGAGAATTGGAAAAACTTTTAAAAGCCTATCCTTTCGATTACGTAATTGGCTCGGTCCACTTTATTGATGGCTGGAGCTTCGACAATCAGGAAGAAATAGACAGGTACAGTCAGTGGGATATCTGGGAATTGTATGAACGATACTTTACCTTGGTCCGGCAGGCTGCCATGAGCGGCTTGTTTGATATCATGGCGCATCCCGACTTGATCAAAAAATTTAATTATTTACCATCGCGGGACTTAATGCCGTTATATGAAGATACTGTGCAAGTCTTTAAAAAAGCAGGAGTTTGCGTAGAGGTTAATGCAGCCGGACTCAGATACCCGGTACGGGAAATTTACCCGGCGCAGGGCTTTTTAAAGGCCGCTTTCCGCCAGGGATTAACGGTTTCGCTGGGTTCTGACGCCCACCAGCCGGAACTGGTCGGCGCAGGATTAGCTGAGGCAGTTGCTTTGATCAAAGCTACCGGGTATTCAGAGATAACTACTTTCGAGCACCGGAATAGAGTTGTTAAGAATATCTATTAGGTCGGGTATCCCATACGTTTATGCACCTGGCCAAAATGCTAATAATAAGCCTGAAATCTAGAGTTACGATAAAAATATTCAGCAGGCTGGATGAATATTGGTAGCAGCGCACCGGACGGCTTTTTGGCCGTCCGGTTTTTACGGTTTTTACCATTTTTTAAATTAATTTAAAGATTGTTAATTTTATTAAAGGAGTTTCCGCGATAATATAGAATTAATTGTGGTGGAAAGTGGTGGTAAGTGGATCGATAATTTGTTTAAATGAGGTAAACTGCCATGTTTATGGGAGAGTACCAGCACAGCGTAGACGCAAAAGGAAGGCTTTTTATACCAGCCCGTCTCCGAGAAGGCCTGGGAGACCTTTTTGTTTTAACAAAAGGTCTTGATGGATGTCTGTTCGCCTATCCCTGCCAGGAATGGCAGGAATTAGAGCAGAAACTGAAGTCACTTCCCTTTACTAGGGGTGACGCCCGGGCCTTCGTTCGGTTTTTTTTCTCGGGTGCCAGTGAGTGTGAAGTGGATAAACAGGGAAGAGTATTAATACCTGGCAATTTGCGCGAATATGCCAAAATAGAAAAAGACGCTGTTGTAATTGGTGTTTCTACTCGGGTTGAAATTTGGTCCGCTAAGACCTGGGAAGATTATAGAGCTAAGGCTGCCTCTGCCTATGAGGAAATAGCGGAAAAGATTGTTGACTTTAACCTTGAGTTTTAGAAAGGTAAATTTCTACAATATTTTAGTCATTATGACAACAAATATGTTAATATAAGGATTAGGATTAATTAATGGATTTCGTTCATGTGCCCGTAATGCTGAATGAGGTTTTGGCCGGGTTAAAACCCAGGCCGGGTGGTATTTATGTGGATTGTACAGTAGGCGGCGCCGGGCATTCCAAGGCAATATTAGAACAAAGTGATCCTGACGGGCGGTTGATAGCACTCGACCAGGACCCGGAAGCTATCGCATCGGCAAGAAAAAAGCTGGCCACTTACCGGGACAGGCTAGAACTGGTTCAGGCTAACTTTATTCAGTTGCCTGAAGTGCTACTACAGTTGAAGATTAAATCCGTGGACGGGATTTTGTTTGATCTTGGAGTATCCTCGTACCAACTTGACTACCCGGTGAGAGGATTTAGCTACCAGCACGATGCCCCCCTGGACATGCGCATGGACCCCGGGCAAAAAGTAACTGCCGCAGAACTTGTCAATAAGTTGCCGGCAAAAGAACTGACCAGGATTATCAGAGATTATGGTGAAGAGCGCTGGGCGTCCCGAATTGTGGATTTCATTCAGGCGGAAAGAGCGTACCGGACTATTGAAACTACCGGGGAACTAGTTGAATTGATCAAAAAGGCTATCCCTGCGGGGGCCAGGCGCAAAGGGCCGCATCCGGCGAGGCGAACCTTTCAGGCGTTGCGCATAGCGGTAAACAGGGAACTCGATGTTTTGGGTGAAGCTGTTCGTGAAGCTATACAAGTTCTCCGTAGTGGTGGAAGAATATGTGTAATCACTTTCCACTCGCTGGAGGATCGTATAATAAAGGATTTGTTTAGAGAACTGGTATCACCCTGCTCTTGCCCAAAAGAATTTCCAGTATGTATATGTGGTGGGAAAAAAGTGCTTAAAATTATTACTGCAAAGCCATTAATGGCGGGTGAGCTGGAATTGGAGCAAAACCCCAGGGCTAGAAGTGCCAAATTGAGGATTGCGGAAAAATTATAATTTTATGGTTTGAATATGTCTAATAATGTAAGTTCTATCGTTTGGGAGGGTTGAATAAAATTGATTGTAGCCCGGGAGAAGACGAGCCATAATAAATTTTTCGGTCAGTTGTCGCAGCAATTTCCACGAAAAGCAAAAAGGCGCACGCACGAATTAGTATTTAAGGGTCATAAACTGAAGCTGACTGGTTTGATTGTGGCCGGTTTTTTGGTTGGGTTACTGATTACTTATTATTTTTCTCAATTATTTACTCTAGGCTATCAGATCAGTGCTCTGAACAAAGAACTGGCTGTGCTTCGTGTTGAAAACAATAACCTAACCGAGGAAATTCAGCGGCTAGGTTCCCTCGATCAGATAGAGTATCATGCAACACATAAGCTTAATATGGTCAAACCGGAGGTCAATAACATATTAGTTGTTACTGTTCCCGAAATTCCACCCCAGGAATCTGCAGACGTTCCGGATGATCTAGACGGTTTAAAGGTACTTGCTTCCCGTGGCGCTCGAGAAAAAAGCAGGCTAATCCAGGTCTTTGATGAACTGGTTAACCAGTTGGAAAGTAGAAGTTGGCTTGGGTGCAACCAAAATTCCTGTCTGTGGGAGTGGGCTAATGCAAACAACAAATATATTAATTCGCAGAAGAATTACCTTATTGCTTTTTATGGCTTCAGCGGTTCTTTTGTTGTTGATCTTCCGTCTGGTCTGGCTGCAGCTTGTTGAAGGAGATAAATTAAGGGCTGAGGCGCAGGAGATCCGGATGCGTGATGTGCCGGTGGAAGCCAAGCGGGGGATAATATTTGATTGTAAAGGCAATGAACTAACGTCCAGTGTCAGTGTGGATTCAGCTTATGCTTTCCCTCCCCAGATTAAAGATGAAGACCGGCGGCAAACAGCGGACAAAATAGCGTATGCTCTGGATATGGATAAGGAAGATGTTTATAAAAAGCTCACTCAAAATGTGGGCTTTGTGTGGCTTAAAAGGCGTCTCGATCGTGAATCTGCGCAAAACTTAAAAGAGCTTAAGCTGGATGGCGTGGCGCTGGTGGAAGAAAACAAGCGTTTTTACCGTCAAGAAAGTCTTGCAGCACACGTGCTGGGATTTGCCGGTGACGACAACCAGGGGCTGACTGGCCTGGAAAGTGTTTATGATCATGAACTAAAGGGTAAGCCCGGGCGGATTGTCATCGAGCAGGACGCGCTTGGCGACGATATACCTAAGGCAATGCATAAATATATTCCGCCGGTGCCGGGCAACAACCTGGTGCTGACTATAGACCAGAACATCCAGTTTTTCGTGGAGCGGGAACTAGATCATATTGTAGAAAAACACCAACCCAAGTTAGCTGTTATTATTGTGATGAACCCTAAAACCGGCGAGATCCTTGCTATGGGCAACCGGCCGACCTTTGCTCCGGGTGATTGGAGGCAATATCCCCAATCCATCTGGGACCGTAACCCGAGTGTCTGGTATACTTATGAGCCAGGATCAACATTTAAAATTATCACTGCTGCCGCCGCGCTGGAAGAAGGCGCCGTCCGAACGTCCGATACATTTTATGACCCCGGTTCTATTAAAGTTGCCGACCGGAACATTCGTTGCTGGTATGATGGGGGGCATGGCTCGCAGACTTTTGAGGAGGTTTGTCAGAACTCTTGCAACCCGGGTTTTGTTACCGTAGGCTTGAGGTTGGGGAAGGATAAGTTCTATAAATACATAAGTGCGTTTGGTTTTACTCGGAAAACCGGGATTTGCCTGTCCGGTGAGGAGATAGGCCTGCAAATTCCACAAAATGAAGTAACAGATCTTAATATTGCTACCATGTCGATTGGTCAGTCCATTGCGGTTACTCCTATTCAGCTAGTCACCGCTGCCGCAGCGGTAGCCAATGGGGGAGTCCTGCTTAAACCGATACTGGTAAAGGCTATTACTGATCCCGATGGGAAGGAGATCAAAGAATTTAAGCCTGAGGAGGTTCGTCAGGTGATTTCTGAAAACACCGCTAAGACTTTAATGAGCCTGCTTACCGGTGTGGTGCAAAAAGGTTCAGGTAAGAATGCCTTTGTAGATGGATACGGTGCGGCCGGTAAGACAGGAACAGCTCAGGTGGTTGAACGGGGAGGTTATGTTAGTGGAAAATATGTCGCTTCTTTTATGGGCTACGCACCGGCAGACGACCCGCAAATAGCAGCTCTAGTGATGGTGGCTGAACCTACGGGATCGGAATATTTCGGAAGTCAGGTGGCAGCGCCTGCTTTTAAGGCAGTTGCCCAGGATACCCTGCGCTACCTGCAGGTTCCTGAAAGGCCTCAAGTGGAAAAACCCAAGTTGCCATTTGTGTACGAACAGCCAAAATTAAAGGTTACCGTACCCAATCTAGAACATTTTCCGGCAGAAGAAGCAAAAAACATATTACTAAATACAGGTTTTGTTGTTCAATCTAGAGGAGACGGCACTATTGTCGGCAGCCAGGTGCCAAAAGGCGGTGTTCAAGTAACAGATGGAACAACCGTGATTTTGGAACTGCGACTTTTAGAGCCTGGCGAAGATAACGAGCCCACTGTGCCGGATCTAAGAGGTTTGACGATAAAGGAGGCGGGCGGGATCCTGGAGAAACTGGGACTCCACATAAAACCGCTGGGAACTGGTTTTGCTTTTGCCCAGCAATCGCTGCCCGGCTCCAGAGTAGCTAAAGGAACAACAATTACCGTTGAATTCAAGGAAGAACGTGAACGCTCCGGACAATAGCTAAGACGTCATGTTGCAGTATAAATTATCCATTGGTGGAAATACTAGTTAGAATTATTTTATATTAATCAGGAGGATTCCATATTGTTATTTCAGGAATTGCTTGTAGACGCCGATGTCCTGTCCAGTGGTGGAAACCATGACATTAGGATCCAGGGGATTGCCTATGATTCACGGCAAGTGCGTCCGGGTTATTTGTTCGTTTCCATTAAAGGCATAAAATCCGACGGGCATGACTATGTGCAACAAGCACTTATTCGAGGCGCTGCAGCAGTCCTGATCCAGCGGGAGGTGACATTGCCGCCGGGAACGGCCTGGGCTCTTGTGCCGGATACCAGAAGTGCTTTAGCAAGGTTGTCGGCTCGTTTTTTCGGCTACCCCTCCACGCATTTGAAAATGATCGGTGTCACGGGAACGAACGGCAAAACCACAACAACGAACCTAATTGCTGCTGTGTTAAAGGCTTCCGGGCAAAAAGTAGGATTAACCGGTACCATATGTAACCGGATAGGTGAGCGTATTTTACCGGTTAAGCATACTACTCCCGAATCAGCAGACTTACAGCAAATATTAGCTGATATGGTGATAGAAGGGGTACAGACTTGTGTTATGGAAGTCTCTTCACATGCCCTGGCCCTGAACCGGGTGGACGGCTGCGAGTTTGACCTGGCTATCTTTACTAATTTATCCCAAGATCACCTTGACTTCCACCGGGACATGGACGATTATCTAGAGGCAAAGCTAAAGTTATTTAGCGGACTAACCATTCCAGGCCGAAAAGGGGCTATAAAATATGGTGTGATTAATGCTGACGATCCGGTTGCCGGCCGCTTTTCTTTAGCGGCCGGCGGATCAGTTTATACTTTTGGGGTAAAAAATTCAGCTGATGTTCAAGCGATAGATATCGGTGTTGATAGCCGGAGAACCGATTTTACGGTTATCGGTAAATGGGGTCGCTGTCGCTTAAGTCTTCAGCTAACCGGTCTATTTAATGTATATAATATTCTGGGCGCTTTTACTGCCACGGCAGCGCTGGGGGTGCCGGTGGGGATAATTAAAGATGCCCTGGAGAACATTCAGGGGGTACCGGGGCGTTTTGAACGAGTAGATGTCGGGCAGGATTTTACTGTAATTGTTGATTATGCACATACTCCCGACGGGCTTGAGAACATTTTGAAAACAGCCCGTCAGATTGCCGGGGGGCGCTTAATTTTAGTGTTCGGCTGTGGTGGAGACCGCGACCGGAGCAAACGGCCAATTATGGGTAGCATTGCGGCTAAATACAGTGACTTTCTGGTGATTACCTCGGATAACCCACGTACGGAAGACTCGGTAGATATTATTAAGGACATCGAGGCCGGGGTACAACCGCTAGCAGGAAAGGGAAATTATACTATTGAGCAGGACCGGCGCCAGGCGATCCAGCTTGCAGTAAATGAAGCGAAAACGGGAGACGTGGTGGTTATAGCAGGGAAGGGTCACGAGGATTACCAAATCATCGGTCATCAAAGGTATCCCTTTGATGACCGCGGGGAAGCCTTGGCTGCCCTGGCTAGAAAATACGCGGGGTGAAATATGAGACCGGCAACTTTACTTGATATAGCGGGAGCGACCGGCGGTGAAATAATCCAGGGTAATCCCGGCCTTACTTTTGATCAGGTTTCCATAGATACACGCAAAACCAGCCCGGGCGACCTTTTCCTTGCTCTTAAGGGGGAGCGTTATGATGCGCACAATTTCTTGGCGCAGGCCGTAATGACCGGGGCAGGAGGTGTGGTAGTCAGCCGAGCCATAGACATACCTGACGGTATACCGGCGGTTAAAGTCAAGGATACTCTGGTTGCGCTGCAAGCGTTAGCCCGGTGGAACAGGGATCGTTGCGGGGCACGGTTAATCGGCGTTACAGGGAGTACGGGCAAGACGACGACAAAAGATATGATCGCTTCTGTTTTATCCACCCACCTGCAAACTTTAAAAACTACGGGTAATTTTAATAACGAAATTGGGCTTCCATTAACTCTTCTGGGAATGAATTCCAGCCATGAAGCGGCCGTGGTTGAAATGGGAATGAGGGGATTAGGTGAAATCGCCGCTCTATGCCGTATTGCCCGGCCTGACGGAGCCGTAGTGACTAATATTGGCGAAACCCACCTGGAATTATTGGGGAGCATAAGTAACATTGCATCTGCCAAAGGAGAGCTGCTGGAATATATGCCCATAGATGGTTTCGCCGTGATCAATGCTGCCAGCCCCTATGTCCGGCGGGAGGCCGGGCGCTGTTGTGGTAAGGTTATTTTTTTTGGCTTTGATCAAACAAGTGATGTGGCGGCCGAAAATATCAGAGCAGTTAATGGCGGAAGCCATTTTACGACAGTAGTGGCCGGGGAAAAAAATGATTATTTTCTGCCAGTCCCGGGCCGGCACAATGTATTGAATGCTCTGGCCGCTATCGCTGTTGGCTTAGAATTTGGCCTGTCTAATGAGGAAATAAACAGGGGTCTGGCTGCGGTCACGATCACCGGGATGCGCCAGGAAATTGCCGAGGCTGGTAATGTGAAAATTATCAATGATGCTTATAACGCCTGTCCGGCTTCAACTGTAGCAGCACTCCAGTTATTAAGAGAATTAGCCGGGGATAGGCGAATGGTGGCAGTGCTCGGCAATATGCTGGAACTCGGATCCCGGGCTGGGTCAGGGCACCGGGAAGTAGGTGAGGCAGTTGCTGCATATGGGATAGACTGCCTGATAGCGGTCGGGGACCTGGCCAATGGTATAGCAGATGGGGCATCTTGTGCCGGCCTACCGGCAGGAGGGATCTATCGCTGTGCCGGAAATATTGAAGCGGTAGCAGTGCTGGACGATATTCTCAGGGATGGGGACGCAGTGCTGGTAAAAGGTTCCAGGGGGATGCGGATGGAGCAGATTGTGGAGAGCCTGCTAAGCACCCGGGGTAAGGCTGGAGGTAATAGATAACACTTAAGCGCATTAGAAAAACTTTTAGGAAAGGGTATTGCTAACATTTTCGGAGGCAATCATGCAACAACTATTAATGGCATTTGCTTTTTCTCTGCTGGTAACATTAATCCTTGGACCTTTAATAATACCAGTTTTGAGGAAGCTAAAGTTTAGCCAAAATGTCCGTTTAGACGGGCCTGCACGGCACCTGGAAAAGACCGGCACCCCCACCATGGGCGGGGTGATTTTTTTGACCGGCGCTACCGCAGGAACATTATTAATGGCCCACTGGGTGGCGGACGAAATTATTGTTCTGGTAATGATCCTGGGTTTCGGTTTGATTGGGTTTCTTGACGACTATATTAAGGTTGTATTAAAACGTTCCCTTGGTTTGAGAGCCCGGGAGAAACTTTTAGGGCAAGCGCTCCTTGCCGGGGGACTGGCCTTCTGGGAGATGTTCAGGTCGGACCGTGGCACAAGCCTGATGATACCCTTTTCAGGCCTGGTTACTCCCGGCGGGATGCAAGTTGAATTGGGTTGGTGGTTGTATCTGGCCTTTACCATGTTTATTGTTGTCGGTATGGCCAATGCGGTCAACCTTACCGACGGTCTGGATGGCCTGGCTGCCGGGGTAAGCATGTTGGTAGCGTTAGGGATGGTCATCATTGCTTTATTTGTAGACAAACCTGGGGTAGCTTTAGTGATGGCGTCACTAGCAGGAGGTTGTCTTGGTTTTTTGTTTTTCAACCGTTACCCGGCAAAAGTTTTTATGGGTGATACGGGTTCTCTAGCATTGGGAGGAGGGCTTGGCGCCGCCGCGGTAGTTACCGGCAGCGAATTGTTTTTAGTTATTATTGGCGGTATTTTTGTAATCGAAACGCTTTCGGTAATTATTCAGGTGATCTCTTTTCAGACCATAGGACGCCGAGTTTTTCTCATGAGCCCGCTGCACCATCACTTCGAATTAAGCGGTTGGGAGGAAAACCGGGTTGTAATCACCTTCACGGCGGCCACTCTGGTATTCGTTTTAATTGGGTTGGCCGGTTTATACGGGCTGGGACATTGGTAATCTAGCTAATAAGAGATTGTATTACAGCTTGGAAAGGTAGGTTTTTAGGGCTAATGGAGCTTGCAGCGCATGGTGTTCAAAATAACCTTCTCCTATTCAAGATCATCCTACTTATGCGCTGAAGGGT
>JAQVOX010000179.1 GCA_028702435.1 Desulfotomaculaceae bacterium
ACACAAGCCGGGACCATCCCCAGGATCAATAGTTTGAGCAACCGCACTAAAGTAACAGAAAACTCGCGGTGCTCACCGGTAGTCGCCATTTTAGTGATCGTGGGGAATACCGCCGTGCCTAAAGCCATTACCAAAAGACTGACCGGAAATTGAACCAGCTTGTTGGCAAAATTAAGCGCCGCAATGCTTCCTTCCGTCATGCCGGAAGCAATAATGCGTTCGATTAAAATATAGGCCTGATTGACCGTAATGGCCAGAACCGCCGGCATGATCAGCGTAAGAACCTTCTGCACACCGGGGTGTCCCAGTTCAAGCACCGGCTGGTACCGGTAACCGGCACGGATCAGGGTCGGAACCTGTACCAGCGCCATTGCGGCCATCGCCAGCACCGTACCCACAGCCAGCCCATACACCCCATAGATGCTGCCCAGGGTCAGAGCAGTGAGGATGATGACCAGGTTATTGACCACATTGGAAAAAGCCGGCACACCAAAAATGTTGTTGGCATTTAACAGGCCGGCAAAAAGTGAGGCCCACCCTGAAAAGATCAGTAAAGGAAACATTAACCGGGCTAATTCTGCGGCTAGAACAGCTGTTTCTTCCATAAGAAATGGCGCTACTAGCCTGACCACATAAGAGGAGCCAAGCATACCCACCGCGGCAATCACAATAAAAATAATGGTGATCATATTAAAAACCGTATTAAATACTTTCCAGGCCTCTTTTTTTTGATTCCTTGATGAGAACTCGACAAAAACAGGCACAATAACCGCCGCTAAGGAGCCGCTAATAATAAAGAAAAGTAAATTTGGCGCCGTTAGGGCTACCAGGTATGCGTCGGTGATACTAGAAGCGCCAAACTGGCGGGCGATCACAATATCACGCAACAATCCCAATATTTTTGATAAGAAGCTAATAAAGGCAATTAATAGAGTTACCTTAAAAATCATCACACCGGTAGTTTCTTTTTTCACTATTCATCCTTCTTTAGGAATAATCTACCCGTAAATCCCGCTGCCGGAGGTTTAGTTGCCAGGGTACAAGTTCACCGGGGCTTAGTGCGGGGAAATACTAAGGAACCAAGGACCAGAACCAAAAAGCCGGCGCAGAGCCCCGCGTACAAAGGGTCCATTCTATTTGGAAAGGCTATTTTCCAGGCTAAATCGGCCACCGGACCCACAACCAGGGCCAGGACTCCGGCCATCGGGCTGACATATTTCTTAAAGAAAATCGCACCCATCAGCGGCAGAAAAATAGTAGCCCCACGCAGCCCCATAGAGAGAAAGCTCCACTCCAGGATCATCGTTTTCAGGTTTCCGATGACAAATAATATCGTTAAACCGGTCACCGCCACCAAAATTACCCGTGAGACAACCAGCAACTGCCGGCCGGTGGCTTGCCGGTGAATAAATTTCTTATATAAGTCATTAGTCAGCATGGTGCTGATCCCTAAAGCAAGCCCGGCGGCAGTGCCGATTACCGCTACTAACAACACTGCCAGCACTATCCCCCCCAGCCAGGGGGGCAGAAATTTAATGACAAATGCCGGCAAAGCTTCCGCAGCCGGCATATTAGGGAAGGATAATTTCATATACATGCCCACTGTAATACCGGCCAGGCCGCAGGGCAACATCAATAACGCCGCGGTCAAAGCACCGCGCCGCGCCGCTTGCACATCTCTCCCGGAAAACATGGCCTGCCAGTAGATTTGGGTGGACAAGACCCCCACCACCACGGAAAACCCGGCGGCAACATCTACCGCAGGTCCCCGGCCAAAGGGGCTAAACCAGGGAAACGGGGGAAAAGACTGGGTCAGGCCGGTTAATCCCCCGGCTTTGGTATAGGCGAGCACTCCCGTGAGGATCAAAGAAACGTAGATCAAAACCAGCTTAACAGATCCAACAATACCGGTTCCCATAACCCCGCCGAAAAAGACATAGCAAATAACTAAAATCACCGTAATGAAGGCTGCGTAGACAGAGTTTAAATGAAACATGGCGCCCAGTAAGGCAATGGCTGATAAAATCTGAGCCACGATATTAATAAAAATACCGGTAGAACTAAAAATACTTGCTACGGGTCCGGCAATTGGGCCATAGGTTTTCACCAGAAATTGAGGTAATGTTTCCAATTTCGAATCGCTCAGGGGCCCGGCGATTAGCACACTTAACAACAAGCAGGCTAGCCCTGCCCCAATGGTAAACCACCAGGCCGACAGGCCAAACTTAAAGGCGAGTTCAGCCGTTCCGATGGTTGACGCCCCACCTATTAATGTCCCGGTAATGGTCCCGGCAATAAGAATAGGCCCCGCATTTCGCCCGCCTACCGAGAAATCAGATGCACTTTTTACCTGTCTGCCGGCATAAACCCCGACCAGAGAAACCAGAGTTAAAGTAAAAACTATACTGACCAGGTGTGATACCGTCAAGTTATACATGAATACCTGCCTTAATCTAGAAAAATACGACCTCCTGACATATTAAGTCTATTCGCTACATCGGCCCCGTTTCCTGCAGGCAACAACAACGCGCTTATATTAAAAAAAGGGGACCGCGTCCCCCTCTGGTAAAAAGCCTCTCTTACTGTGGCATTTTTCCCGGTAGTTTATCCGTTATATCCTGCACGTAAGTCATTTGATCCTGCTTAAGATCAACGTACAGATTACCGTCCGAATCTAGGCTGGCATAAAACACGTCCTTTATGGACACCACCCCTTGTTTCTGCAATTCACCATACAACCAGTCCTCACTGAGATTATTTTGCTGTAAATTTTGCTGAATCACCACTCCGTCTACCACCA
>JAQVOX010000063.1 GCA_028702435.1 Desulfotomaculaceae bacterium
CCCAGCATTCGGGCATGAGCGATACTCCCCTGAATATCATATTTATACAGACGCCGGTCAAAAGAAATTGAGGAGTGGAAATCTTCCACCAGCCGGTCAGTTTCCCTTTGAAAGCGGCCGCCCCATAGTTTACTCATTAAATCATACACCCCTTTAACCTTCACCCCACGGGTGAATATCTGCTTTATTTTAACACGTCTAATTTTTACTGCCAAACTATATGTAAAAAAACAAAAGGGAGGCAGAATAATATTCACCTCCCCGCTTTAAAACGAAGACCGTCGACCGGTTTTTCACCAGTCCAATTACTACAACTGCATTTTTAATTTCAGGGCACTGGTAGTTGACTTTCCACTTGCTGAGGATGTCCGCCCTTATTCCTGCCGCAAGTCGGGCTTTTATGATTCGACCACATGAATCAGCACGTTTGGAAAATGTCAGCTTTAACCAACAAGATTTCTTTGTTTTATATTAACCTTCAGGATATGTCAACGGAAAACCGCGTTTATGTACCGGGAAATGAACAACAATTAACTAATTAGTTATTCTTGTACCTGGTCCGGTAAACAAATTTTTTACTGCCGCACTTCACACAGCGGCTCCCCCTGGTCATCAACCGCCAGATATCCTCTCTTGAAACTTCTCCATAGCGGGTCAGATCGATAGTAACAGATTCCACATCGTGACGGTTTTCGCACATAAATGTGATTACGAGCTTGCTCAACCTGATATTACCTCTCATTTAACCAATTTAATAATAAACTAAAACCTTTTATACGGAAAGTTAATATTTAGCGCTTCATTTTCGACCTTCAGTTGCCGAGGTTTGTAATACACTGAGTACTGTAACATACCGGGGATAATTTTGATTGTCCGCACCAGGAAAACATGTTGCCTGATTACTTAAACCGTGTCAGACTGGACCAACCTTCTTTACAGTAATACGATTCTATCGCTTTACATATGACAATATTACAATCACCGGTAACAGGTCGGGTTAGCGTCCCTAAAAAACAACCACCAACAATGTCATTAAAACACTGGTGGTGGTCAATAGCTATAGCGAAATGTTTAGGACTTGAATCTATTTAAGCCCTGCATTTTTTTTCATTAAAGCCTGCACCTTAAGCGGCAGGCCAAAAAGGTTGATAAACCCTTCGGCATCACGCTGGTTGTAAATCTCATCACGGCTGAAAGTAGAAAGTTCCTCGTTATATAGAGAATATGGAGACTTCGAACCAGCCGGGGTGCAACTCCCTTTGTAAAGCTTCATCCTTACCGTGCCGGTAACCGTCCTCTGAGCGCTGTTCACAAAGGCGTCCAGGGCCTCCCGGATCGGTGCAAACCAAACTCCGTCATAAACCAGCTCAGCGTAGCGGGCAGCCACAATCTCCTTAAAATGCATAGTGGCCCGATCCAGGGTCAATAGCTCCAGCTCGTGGTGGGCGTTAAAAAGGACCGTGCCTCCCGGGGTTTCGTAAACACCGCGGGACTTCATCCCCACCAGGCGGTTTTCGACCATATCGGCAATGCCCACGCCGTTTGCCCCGGCGATCTCATTCAGCTCTTCAATCATAGCTACCGGGTCAAGAGAAGCCCCGTCCAGCTTTACCGGGATGCCTTGCTCAAACTCAATTTCAACATAGGCCGGCTGATCGGGAGCCTGCTCAGGCGGGGTAATCATCAGTAAGATATCATTTTTGGGCTCGTTCCAGGGGTCTTCCAGATCAACGCCCTCGTGGCTCATGTGCCAGAGGTTGCGGTCCGTGCTGTACGGGCGGTCTTTGGCCACCGGCACCTCGATGCCTCTAGCGGCAGCATACTCAATTGCCTCTTCCCTGGAGCGAATATTCCATTCCCGCCAGGGGGCGATGATTTTTAACTCCGGGGCCAGCGCCTTGATGCCCAGCTCAAAGCGGATCTGGTCGTTACCCTTACCGGTAGCGCCGTGACATATCGCCTCGGCGCCTTCCTGTTTCGCGATTTCAACCAGTCTTTTGGCAATCAGCGGGCGAGCCATAGAAGTACCGAGCAGGTACTTACCCTCGTAAATAGCGCCGGCTTTTAAGGTGGGGTAGATATAATCCTCCACAAATTCACGCTTTAAGTCTTCGATGTAAATCTTGCTGGCTCCGGAACTAATTGCCTTTTCGTTAAGGTTGTCCAGCTCTTTGCCCTGGCCAACATCAGCCGCCATACAAATGACCTCATAGCCATAAGTCTCTATAAGCCAGGAAATAATAATAGAAGTATCCAGTCCGCCTGAGTAAGCAAGAACAACTTTGGCCATAAAAACAACATCTCCTTTTGCATTTTAGGACAGGTGTCAAACCTGTGGAAAATTCTTGTATAGGATGATAATTGAATCCTTATATTAAGCAATGATTATACGAATTTTTACAGTGTAAATCATATGTAAAAATTAAAGTAAAAGCGCCAGCACTGCTTTTTGAGCATGCAGGCGGTTTTCCGCCTCATCCCATACTGCCGCATGCGGCCCTTCAATTACTTCCGTCGTTACCTCTTCACCCCGGTGCGCCGGTAGGCAGTGTAGGAAAATGAAATCCGGCTTAGCCATGGCTGCCAGCTTTTCGTTTATCTGATAGGGAGGAAATACCCTGAGCCGCTCCGCGCGCTCAGTTTCCTGCCCCATGCTGGTCCATACATCAGTAACCAGCACGTCGGCCTCAATTACCGCTTCAGTCGGGTCGGTCAATATTACCACCTTGCTGCCCGCCTGCAAAGCGTCTTGTCTGGCCAACCGGACAATTTCAGCGGCAGGCTTGTACCCGTCCGGAGAGGCCACGCTGATGTGCATACCTACTTTAGCGCAGCCAAACAACAGGGAGTGGCAAATATTATTGTTGCCGTCCCCGACGTAGGCCAGTTTTAGCCCACCCAGAGTACCCTTATGCTCCTTAATGGTCAGCAGGTCGGCCAGAACCTGGCAGGGGTGCAGCAGGTCGGTGAGCCCGTTGATTACCGGGATGGAGGCATACCGAGCCAACTCTTCCACATCAGCCTGGGCAAAGGTGCGGATCATAATCCCGTCCAAGTAGCGGGAAAGTACCCGAGCCGTGTCGGCAATGCTTTCGCCACGCCCCAGCTGTAAATCACTTGCGCTGAGAAACATCGGGTAGCCGCCTAGCTGGTACATGGCCACCTCGAAGGAAACTCTAGTCCGGGTGGAAGATTTTTGAAAGATCATTCCCAGGGTTTTCCCCCGCAGGTAAGTATGGGATTCTCGCTGCCTCTGTTTTTCTTTTAGTTCCCCGGCCAGATTAATAATGGCCTCCACTTCCTCCGGCTTATAATCATGTAGGCTTAAAAGGTCCCGCCCTTTTAGTTGGAATACTTTGTTTTCCATTTTACTTGCCCCTTTTCCCTGTTTACGCTCAAGTCCTGCTATTAATGTCCTGGTCTGCCGGCACCTTACCCTGAGCCTTTCGGCAGTTACTATCCTGAAAACCACCTCAAGTAATGTCATCCTGAGCGGCAGCGAAGGATCTAGATCCTTCGTCGTTCCTCCTCAGGATGACACTCTAGTACCGGTGGTTTTCATAGCACTGACATTAGAAAGGCTTTTCATCCTCTGATGGCGCCGCGCTAGCGGCATAGTTCTCTAATTACTATTCTACCTATCTGGGTAATTTCCTTTTATTTCTTAATTGTATCCATAACCGTTTCCAGTATCCCCATGGCCTGGTCTACATCCTGCCGGGTTATCGTCAACGGCGGGATAAAGCGTAAGACATTACCGTTAACACAATTAATTAACAGTCCTTTCTCCTGGCACCCGCTAACGATACCACCGCCATCAATGGCCAGCTCAACCCCTAGCAAGAGGCCGAGCCCCCGCACTTCGGTAACATAATCATATTTGCCAGCCAGCCCTCGCAGCCTGTCCTGCATATAGGAGCCTACAGCAGCAGCGTTTTCTATAACACCACCGGTCAGCATTTCCTCCAGAGCAGCTAGTGCGGCGGCACAGGCCAGCGGGTTGCCGCCGAAAGTAGAGGCGTGATCGCCCGGTTGGAAAGTAGCAGCAACATCATCGTTGGCCAGCATGGCGCCAATGGGAAAGCCTCCGCCCAACGCTTTAGCCAAAGTAAGAATGTCCGGCTCTACCCCGTAATGCTGGTAAGCTAGAAAATGCCCGGTGCGCCCGATACCGGTTTGGACCTCATCAAAAATAAGCAACGCGCTGTGCTCCCGGCACAACATTTTAACCCCTTCCAGATAATAGCGGGAAGCCTCGTTGACCCCACCCTCGCCCTGGATCGGTTCCAGCATTACCGCGCAAGTAGCCGCGCCTACTGCCTGCTCCATGGCTTCCAGGTCATTGAAGGGTACATATTTGAACCCCCCCGGCAGTGGCTCAAACCCCTTTTGATACCTGGTCTGGCCGGTGGCGGTGATGGTAGCCAAAGTCCGGCCGTGAAAGGATTGCTGCGCTGTTATTATTTCAATCTTTTCCTGGCTGTATTTGAGCTTAGCGTGCTTGCGCGCCAGTTTGATCGCCGCTTCATTTGCCTCTGCCCCGCTGTTGCAGAAAAAAGCTTTACTCATGCCGGAATGTTTCGCCAGCATCTTGGCCAGGAGCACCTGTGGCTCGATATAGTATAGGTTTGAGCAGTGAATCAATTTATTAGCCTGTCTGGTTATGGCGTCAACCACTGCCGGGTGGCAGTGCCCCAGGGAGTTTACGGCAATACCGCTGACGAAGTCCAGGTATTCATTTCCGTCAGCGTCCCAAAGCTGCACTCCCTTGCCCCTGACCGGGGCTAGCGGAATCCGCCCCACATTACGCATCAAGTATTGCTCGCCCATCTCCAGGATCTCTTTTGTATTCATCATCAGGTCACTCCATACTTAATATACTTAACTTTACTAGACTAACATTTAACCATAGTACCAATACCTTTGTCGGTAAATACTTCTAACAAGATCGAGTGCGGCACCCGCCCATCTAAAATATGGGTTGTCCTTACTCCTCCATGCAACGCATCCAGGCAGCACTCCACCTTCGGGATCATACCGCCGTCAATTTTACCCTGTTCGACTAGGGTGGGATATTCTTCTACCCTTAAGACGGAAATTAGGGAGCCCGGATCATTACGATCAGCCATAACCCCCTCTACATCCGTCAGGATAATTAGCTTATCGGCTTCCAGGGCAGCGGCCAGACGGCCGGCAGCGTAGTCGGCGTTAACGTTGTAGCTCTCACACCGGTCCCCGACTGCCACCGGAGCTACTACCGGAATGTATCCTTCATTCATTACCGTTATGATCACCCCGGGATTGACCTGGCTGATCTCTCCTACAAAGCCGATATCGGCCATTTCTTCCCCGCCCTCCGGGGTGCGGATCCGGTGCAGTTTTTTAACCGCCTGAAACAGGCCGGCGTCTTTGCCGGACAGGCCTACCGCCCGGCCGCCAATATGGTTGATCTGAGACACAATATCCTTATTAATTTTACCGGCCAGAACCATCTCCACTATTTCCATGGTTTCCTCGTCAGTTACTCTGAGGCCGTCCACAAAGTTCGACACTATCCCCATTCGTTTCAGCATCGCGGTTATTTCCGGGCCGCCCCCGTGCACGATCACAGGATGCATCCCGACATATTTCATCAATACTATGTCGGTCAGAACAGCTTCTTTTAATTCGTTATTGATCATGGCATGCCCACCATATTTGATCACAACCGTCTTGCCATAGAACTTTTTAATATATGGCAGGGCTTCCACCAGTATTGCCGCTTTTTCTAAAGCTGTGGACAAGTGAAACACCCCCTAGGTTCGGTAATCTCCATTTATTCTGACATAATCATAAGTCAGATCGCACCCCCAGGCCACGGCGCCGGCCCCTCCCGCTTTAAAATCAAGAATAATCCGCACGGTATCGTTGTTTAAAAACTCCAGCGCCCGTTCTTCACTAAAATCAAGGGAGCAGCCGTTACTGGTTACTTGCTCGTCACCCAGAAAAATATCTACAAGATTGGGGTCAAAATTTGCCCCTGAATACCCGGCGGCACATATGATCCGGCCCCAGTTGGCGTCACGGCCAAAAACCGCCGCTTTGACTAGGTTGGATCCGGCCACTGCTCGCGCTGCCCGGCGGGCGTCAGCAATAGTTAGCGCATGGTGTACTTCCACCTGAATTAACTTGGTAGCGCCCTCACCGTCCTTGGCTATATCCATAGCAAGGCTGGTGCAGACATCAGTTAAAGCATCCTGAAAGAGCTGAAAGGCGTCGCTTTCGCCGACAATTTCCGCATTGCCGGCCAGTCCGTTGGCCAGTACTACCAACATGTCGTTAGTGCTAGTGTCCTGGTCTATAGTAATCATATTAAAGCTTTGCTCAACAGCATGACCGAGTGCCCTGGTCAGATCGGCAACAGCTATGGCGGCATCAGTGGTAATAAAGCACAGCATGGTAGCCATATTGGGGTGAATCATACCCGCACCCTTAGCCATCCCGCCAATAGTCACTATTTTGCCGTTAATCTCGATCTGCCGCGTGGCCTCTTTGGGAAAAGTGTCGGTAGTCATAATGGCTTCTGCCGCCAGAGCGCCCCCTGCCGGGCTGATCGCACCGGCTGCCGCCAAAACTCCCGGCAGCACTTTGTCCATTGGTAACTTCTGCCCGATCACCCCGGTCGAGGCCACGAGAACAAGCTCTTCAGGAATACCGAGAGCACCTGCTGCAGCTGCTGCCATCTCCTGGGCGTCACGGACCCCCTGCTCACCGTTGCAGGCGTTGGCATTGCCGCTGTTTACCACAATCGCCTGGGCTTTGCCCCCGGAAATTCTTTGCATAGTGACCAATAGCGGCGCGGCCTTGACTTTGTTAGTGGTAAAGACCCCGGCGGCTACTGCCGGCACTGCAGAATAAATAAGTGCAATATCTTTTTTTTGCTTATATTTAATCCCGGCCGCCGCCGCACCTGCCTGAAAACCGGAGGCGACAGTTACCCCGCCGGGCAAATTCCCTGTGCTATCCACATGAAAAGCCTCCCTTATTACCTAGATATTAAAATTTGTTTTAGCACCGGCCTGCGTCCACGAAAACACCGTGCTATTATTATTCTGGTTTTAGGGAAATAGCCCCGGTCCTGTCAGGGCGGTATCTTCGGGCAAGCCGCAAATAATATTCATATTTTGGACCGCCTGCCCGGACGCGCCCTTCACCACATTATCAATAGCTGAAACTACTACCACCCGGCCGGTGCGTGGGTCAATAGTTACACCGAGATCACAGTGGTTCGTGCCGGCAGTCCATTTAGTCTGAGGCAGCAACCCTCCGGGCAACACCCGGACGAATTTCTCTTCCTGATAATACTGCCGGTAATATTCCAGTACCTCATCCTCCTCCACGGGTGTAATAAGCCTGGCGTAAATGGTACTGAGAATCCCCCTCGTAATCGGCAGCAAGTGGGGTGTAAATGAAACTGTCACAGTATCCCCGGCTAGTTTACCCAACTCCTGCTCGATTTCCGGAGTATGCCGGTGGATACCCACGTTATAGGCTTTAAAATTTTCATTTACTTCGCAAAAATGAATACCAAGAGATAAGCCCCGCCCGGCCCCGGAAACTCCGGACTTGGAGTCGATGATGATGCTGCCGGAATCAATCAACTTCCTGCTTAAAAGAGGCGCTAGAGCCAGCAGGGCGCTAGTCGGGTAACACCCGGGATTGGCTACCAGCTTGGCCCCTTTAATTCTCTCCCGGTTTAGTTCCGGCAAGCCATAGACAGCTTCACCAAGCAACTCTTTGGCAGTGTGCTCTACCTTATACCATTGCTCATATACGGTATAGTCATTCAGGCGGAAATCCGCTCCTAAATCGATCACTTTTTTCCCCTGGCGTGCCGCCTCAAGGGCTATAGGCATGGCATGCCCGTGTGGCAGGGCAATGAAAATAACATCTGCAGCATCCAGCAAAACAGGCAGATCTAGCTTTTCACAAACCATCTGATTATATTGATAAAGATGAGGATAAACCTCCCAGAATGGTATGCCTGCATAATTTTGGGTTATTAGCGACACCACCTCAACCTCCGGGTGTTGGGACAAAATTTTTACCAGTTCAGAACCGGTATAGCCTGTAGCCCCAACAACCCCGACCTTAATAGACATACTCTCACCCCCGTAACATAACATAGCTGTCCCTGCTAACAACGGCAGATACAGCAGATATTAATGATTATACGATATATGCATAATAATACAACAATTAACCAGAAAAAAACTAAAGATGAATAATTTATCCAAGGCGGAGGAAAACAAAAGGGTTGAGTAAATCACTCAACCTCTTTACTGAATCCTGTCTGTCAGTTTACCGGTATATGTTCCTAATATCCCGCCTATCTACAACACCTGCGTTAAAACCAAGTAATGAATAACATTTAATATTATTCATATTTTTATTCATTGGTTTACCCGATCCTTTTGTCGTCAGCCTTTGCCGGCAGGTAAAGGTTCTGCAGGTTTTGATGATTGATATCCCCCCGGATGTGCAGGGTATGGTCCCATACCTTATTATTACGCATGGCGAAACCGACATAAGAAACAGGGATCCAGGTCATGGCAAAAATCGGGTAAAAAACTAGCCACCAGTAAATTTGCGGTTTAACCCTTTCCAAGGCCAGGCCCAGCCCAAAGTAAAAGAATTGGATACAAAAACCAATCACGGCCAATTGAGGCTTATCCACGATCAGCTCAGGCCTAGTTGCGATATTGATGAGCATGCCTACCCCGGTAAACATCCAGAAGAATGGCTGCACTAAATACAAGGCGCCGTCAAGCATCACAAAGTTTTTAGTAGCAATACCTTCCCGCACCAGCTTGCCCAGGTAACGGGAGGCTACATTGAAGTGACCTTGCATCCACCGCTTGCGCTGGATGCAAGACTGCTTCAAGGTAAGCGGCTTTTCATCGTAAACCCTAGCGTCATGAGCCCAGCTTACCTTCAGGTTATTCATCAGCGCCTTTGTCTGAAATTCTAAATCCTCAGTTAGAGAAGTCATGCCCCAACCGTATCTTTTGAGCACATCCACTGACAGGCACATGCCTGTGCCCCCCAAGGCGCAGGTTAAGCCTAAATTATACTTGGCCAGCTGCCAGAAGCGGTTGGTAATGATGTAGCAAATATAAATGGACTTAGTGATCCAGGTATCATAGGCGTTTTTTGTGTCCAGATAGCCCTGAATTATTTTCTCGCCCTTCAGCAGGCGCGCGTTCATGATCAGCAAAAAGTTCGGTGAAACCAGGTTGTCCGCGTCAAATACTACGACTGCATCATAATCTACACCAGAGTTAAAAATCCTATTAAAAGCGTACTCAAGCGCATAGCCTTTGCCCTTTTCCTCATCATTGAATCGCTCAATAACCCGGGCACCTTGTTCGCCGGCAATTTTAGCCGTATTATCCTCGCAATTATCCGCCACTACATAGATATCATAGAGCTCCTTAGGGTAATTTAGCTCATGAAGGTTTTTGACTAATTCGCCGATTACCGCCTCCTCATTATGAGCCGCCACTACAACTGCAAACCTGGAACCAGGCGGTAAGTTATAATCTTCTTCCTTGCGATAAAAACCAAAAAGGGAAATTATGAAGAAGTAAAAGGTAACCGCTGTAAGAACCACTTGGACCGTATAAGTAATTGCCTCCATGGCCATCCCCTTTACATGATACATTATCACTGCTATAAAAGTGCATCATATGTAAGTTCTGCTAAAAAAGCAAAAATCCTTTTTTTAATATGTCTAAATTGGTAAATCTAAAATATAGTAAAACTATTTAAGTATGTTTTAAATCTCACTTTGTCCAGTTTTTTTAATATCATCCCTGCTGTCATAGACTATCCAGCATTTGTCGACCTTATACTTTTTCCAAAAGTCATCTCTGGACGTTTTTATTTTATGTGGCAAGTTGTAATTATATCTATGATTTTTGGAGTATATAATAAGATAGACGCTGGACCAGGTGTGCCAGCGTCTATCTTATTTTTATTTAAAATGGCAATTTCATACTGTAGCTCGTCAATTGATTCTACTAGCTACCACATCCCTCTTTGCTCATTTAAGTAATTTTAATTTACTGGTTTATTTCAACAATATCACGGTCACTTAAAATATAATCACGATTAACCGACTGACCTTCATAGCGGGCTGAGCCCCATATTCTAACGTTTTTCATTAATTGTGGCAGATCCCGGTGAATAGCTTCCGCCAAGCCCAGCACAGTGCTCCCCTGTTTTAAGATAAAGGGCGTCTTCATGTCCGGCGCTTTACCGGGCACCTTGGTATAAACTCGGATTACCTTTAGTATTTCATAAATCCTTTCCCGCATTATCTCCAGACCCAGTCCTGTTTCAGCCGACACAAGGATTGTTTCCAGCCCTGGCGGGCCCAATTCCCTCAAGATATTAGCGTTCTCACTGCTGTTGGCAGCATCTGCTTTCGTAGCCAGCACCAAACACCGGTCTGCCATCTTTCCGGGCGGGTCATCTGCTGCAGCCTCACTAATAATATTTTTGTCTTTAAGATAATTATAGCAGTTTTGCAACTGCTCCAGGCAGTCATCTGAGCCGGCGTCCACCAGTATTAATATGGCATCGGCGTTACGCAGCGCGCCAGGTAACCCCTCCGGGACAAATTCCTCTGTCATTGGTGGCGTATCAACGAGCTGGATCATGATATCTTGATAAACCATCATCCCGGCTAAAGGCAGGGTAGTTGTAAAAGGGTATTCCGCTATTTTGGGCCTGGCCTTAGTCATAGTAGTAAGTAAAGACGACTTGCCTGTATTGGGAAAGCCCAGCAATATTGCCTGACCAGCGCCTTGCTTTTTTATCACAAAAGGGTCTGTACGGCCGGCTTTCGCCTTCTTTAGGCTCTCTTCCCTAAGTTTGGATAGCCGCTTTTTCAGATCAGCCCGCATTTTTTCCGTACCCTTGTGTTTGGGAATAACCGCCAGCATTTCTTCCAACGCACTAATTTTCTCCTCAGCACTCGCCGCTTTTTTAAATATTTCTTCAGCCTTATAGTATTGAGGAGTAAGGTTAGCCGGCAATATTTTCAACCTTCCTTGTATTATAGAGTAGTAGTTATTAAAGCCCCTCTCCAAGGGCTATGTGCTACACTGTAAGGGATGCTGTGGATTGGTTTCACCGTCCTACCACACGATGGTTTAAGAAAGGCTCCAACCACAG
>JAQVOX010000180.1 GCA_028702435.1 Desulfotomaculaceae bacterium
TTCCTGCCTAACTTTCTTGCCGATCGTGGCGTAAATGTTATTATCAGCGGTGGTATGGGTGGAGGTGCAGTCGAGATTTTTAATGAAAGGAACGTTGAAGTTGTTGTAGGAGCTTCTGGCAATGCGAAAACTGCTGTAGAAAATTATCTGAAGGGTGAGCTTAAGACAACAGGTTCCGTCTGCCATGAACATCAGCATCATGATGCGTGTGGCGAATAAAGTGATATAATGTCCATGGAAGTAAAAGATATAAGGAGCATTCCTGTATGGAAGCAAAATGAACTTTGAAAAAGAAAGTACCTCCGGTTAGAATACAGGGTGTAAAGCCTCTCGAGAGTTTTACCCCTAATAAAATAAGACTAACCAATGGAGGTACCTAAAATGAAGTATACTCAAAACGCCAAAATTTTGCAAATCACAGAAAACACATTAGTTATCGGTGTTGATGTAGCCAGCGAGACCCATTATACCAGGGCATTTGATTACAGAGGGATTGAGTTTGGCCGGCTGTTAAAGTTCAGTAACGATGGAAATGGGTTTGCTGCATTCGCAGAATGGATTAAAAAGCTGAGAGCAGAGCACCACAAAGAGCATGTTATGGTGGGGATGGAGCCCACAGGTCATTACTGGTTCACATTTGCCCAGCATTTGAAGGATCGCCAGATAAAAATAGTGTTGGTGAATCCGTTTCACGTAAAGCGGAGCAAGGAACTGGATGATAACAATCCCACCAAGAATGACCGGAAGGATCCCAAGACCATAGCCATGCTGGTGAAAGACGGCAGGTACATGGAGCCATACATGCCTGAAGGAATATACAGCGAACTGGGCAATGCCATGGATACCCGCTGGCGGCTGGTAAAAGGGCTAAACAGAATACGCAATCAGGTGAAACGCTGGATAAACATCTACTTTCCGGAGTTCAACCAAGTGTTTGGGAACTGGGAGGGCAAAGCTGCTTTGATAACCCTGAGAGAGTTTTCTACCCCTGCTAGAGTACTTGAACGGGGTATGGAAGGGATCGTAGCGGAGTGGAGAAAGGAAATCAGCCGGGGAATTGGCAAAAAGCGTGCATCAAGGCTGGTTGAAGCAGCAAAGGGCACGGTAGGAATACGCCAGGGTCTGGGAGCTGCGGAGAACGAACTGGAGTGCCTGCTGGAGGAGTACAGAATGCTGTTGAGGCAATATGAAAGAACAATGGTTCTTGTTGAGGAACTGGCTCTGCAGGTGCCTGGCATGGAAGAAATACTGAAGATAAAGGGAGTCGGGCTGATAATTGCAGCAGGTTTCGTGGCGGAAGTTGGCGACATCACTAGGTTTGAGCATCCAAAACAGGTGCAGAAGCTGGCGGGATTGACACTTAAAGAGAACAGTTCCGGCAAGCACAAAGGCAAAACAACCATTAGCAAACGGGGGCGAAGGCGGCTGCGGTCAATATTGTTCCAGGGAATAATGCCGCTGGTGGCCCAAAACCAAGAGTTCAGGGAATTGCATCAGTACTATACCACGAGGCCAAACCCCCTAAAAAAGAAGCAGTCACTGATATTGCTGTGCTGTAAGCTAATCAGGATAATCTTTGTGTTGATGACAAAGAAGGTAGCATACGACCCGGAAAAAATGATGAAAGACATCAGAAGGCCCGCATTACAGGCTGCATAAGAGCACCGCAAGAAGTGATTGTACATCGCATCCGCTCACCAGTCAAGGGCAAGACTGCGTCTCGGCTTCGCCGACCCTTGAAAGCCTCGCTCCTGCGATGGCCTGGTAGTCAAGCGGTGCAAGTAAATAAAATGAACAACGTTCCCGCTTATAATCTTGGATTTGGACATTGACAAAACGAGCCGGGATTAGTCAGGTTGAATTATCACCATAAGGGCAAAGACCCAGTTTAGGAGCATGACTGACATCCACCTCATGGGCAGGCCGGACGAAGGAATTTAGGGCTACGAGCCTGGGAGACATGGGAGGGTACGCCACCGGAGAGATGTGGATTCCAATGGCCGCAATAATTTTTTAGGATGCAGATTTATTTGGGACACACATCATCATCCATAATAATGCAATTATGTTACGTTTGCCCATTCGGTTCGCTATTGAAAACATGAGAATCTAAGATTTAGAGAGATATTTTAAGAAAATCAGAGATCATAGAGGGAGGTTTCAAAAAGCGTGTACTGCTAATAACAGGATCATTTTTTATAATGGGGGCCAGTTTAGCCGTTTCAGGAATACTTCCTCCAAGTGGATTTGTTATATTTGTAGTTTGCTGTGCAATAATGGGGCTTTCGGTGCCATTTTATAGCGGTGTGCAAACAGCTCTTTTTCAGGAAAAAATTAAGCCTGAATATTTAGGACGTGTATTTTCTTTGACCGGAAGTATCATGTCACTTGCTATGCCAATTGGGTTAATTCTTTCTGGGTTCCTTGCTGATAGAATCGGTGTAAATCATTGGTTTTTACTATCAGGTATTTTAGTTATTGGCATTGCAATAGTTTGCCCGATGATAACTGAGATTAGAAAATTAGATTTTAAACAAAATTCATAGGAGGGACATTTTTATGTATTATATTTTCATGTAATTCTTCCTGCTTAAATCGCAGGGTTTTCCCTGCGTACAAGCAAATGAAAACATGCGATTATAGACAGGAGGATAATGTTGCATAAGGAACACATGGCAAAAAAGGCGTTTCTCAGCATGGGATATAGCTTTTGATATTGAAAGGAGTGATTCAGTATGATAGATAATATTATTCAATCAGTGACAGAAAAATTATCCTCTTTGCCT
>JAQVOX010000064.1 GCA_028702435.1 Desulfotomaculaceae bacterium
GCCCGGGAGGGACAAGCTGAAGCAATAAAGCTCCCCAGGTCTTACCTGGAGGAAGGTAGTTTTGACTTCAGCTTTAGCGGGGTGAAGTCCGCGGTAATTAATTATCTTTATCATGCCGGGCAGCGCGGTGAGGAGGTTAATCAATCTGATCTGGCTGCCAGTTTCCAAAAAGCAGTGATTGATGTACTGGTCGACAAAACAATAGCTGCTGCCGATCGATCAGGTGTATCAACCATTTTCCTGGCTGGGGGAGTGGCTGCAAATTCACAGCTTAGGGCCGAACTGTTTAAAAAGGCCGGCGCCGGGGGACGCCGGGTTATCTGCCCACCACCGGTACTATGTACTGATAATGCTGCTATGATTGCCTGCGCCGCCTATTACAAATATCTCAGGGGTGCTTTTGCTCCCCTGACCCTGAATGCAGTGCCAAATTTAAAACTAGATGAAGAAAAGTATGAGGGAAACTTTAAGGGTAAATTAATGTAAGTTTGCATTATAGAGCAGGGTTAACTAGTATACTGTAAACCCATCTTGTTGATAATTATTCCTGTGGATAATGTGCATAAGTCTGTTAATAACTTATTAATAAAGGGGTTAGCCTGTGGGTGGAATATTACAAAAAATTAACATATAATATGTCGAAAGTCTCATTTAAAATGGAGGTTTTTTGTGGTAAAAACTACACTAAGAAAAACAGCGCTTCAGAGTAGGGGCGCCTTAAGTCCTGAAGAGGCAGCTCGAAAAAGCGCCTTGATTATGGAAAAAATAATGGCAATGAATGAATACCTGCAGGCGGGCATTATTATGGTTTATCTGGATTTTCGCAATGAAGTACAAACAGGGGCTCTTGTGCGACAGGCGTTGACTGCAGGTAAGTGTGTTGTCGTTCCGCTAACCGATGTATCCAAACATAAGCTGGTGTTGTCCATTCTTAATAATTACCCGGACGACCTTCAGCCCGGCACTTATGGCATATTGGAGCCACGGCCGGATTGTTTGCGCCCCATCGAGCCGTCTGAAATCGATTTAGTAATCGTGCCTGGGGTTGCTTTCGATTTGTGCGGTAACCGGCTGGGCTACGGCGGCGGGTATTATGACCGCTTTTTATCGCAAACTAGGCCGGATACGCTTTTCATTGCCCCGGCTTTTGAGCTTCAGGTTCTGCCGCAGGTATTTCCCGATGAGCATGATATTCCGGTTCATTACCTGGTTACTGAAAAGAAGCTAATTAAAACTGGGCGGCTAAAAGATTTGTGAATTGATTGAAAGTAGATCGTATTTCAAGAAGAGTTGCCTATAATAAATTGAATTGATATAATAAATTGTCGTAAATTGTAGCTGCATGATTATAACTTCAGCAATGATTACCGCTCAGGTCATCATTGCGTCACTTATGATCACCGGTTTCACCATAGCGGCCCGGCCATCCGGTCCTTAAACCCTAAAATCAGACTTCAGATCCTGACCCTGGTAGCGTTGCGATTGCAACTGTTCCGGGTAATAATAAGCTACAATTCTCCGTTGGTTGGTTAACTAAGTTATCACAATCACAATATTATTTGCAGAGAAGGTGAAATTATGAAAGATACCTACCATCGGGAGATAAACTACCTGCGCGTTTCGGTCACTGACCGGTGCAACCTGCGCTGTATTTACTGTATGCCGCCGGAAGGTGTGCAGTGGATTCCACACGAAGATATCTTGAAACTGGAGGAGATAGAGACCGTCGTCAAGGCGGCAGCACTAATCGGCGTAAAAAAAGTACGCCTCACCGGGGGTGAGCCGCTTTTACGCCGAGGGTTGGACGACCTAATTCGAAGCATTGCCGGTATTCCTAATATAGATGATATAGCCCTGACTACCAACGCGCTGCTTCTGCCGTTCTGTGTCAAGATGTTGAAAGAGTCCGGGTTAGACCGGGTTAATATCAGCCTTGACACCTTGCGTGCTGACCGCTACCGGGAAATTACCAGAACCGGCAACTTGAACGGGGTGTGGAGAGGGATTGATGCCGCTTTTGAATCCGAATTGCTTCCAGTTAAGATAAATACCGTGGTAATCCGTGGTTTTAATGACGATGAGGTGGTGGCTATGGCCGGCCTTACTCTAGAAAAGCCCCTGCATATCCGGTTTATTGAGCTGATGCCCATAGGCCCGTCCAACTCCTGGACTACCGGGCGCTTTGTGCCTGCTGAGGAAATAATGTCCATAATAAGCACCAGATTGGGGCAACTGATTCCGGCTAAAAAGCTTGTCGGTAACGGGCCGGCTCAATATTACCATATTAAAGATGCCCCGGGGACTATCGGTTTTATCACTTCTATGAGTGAACATTTCTGCCGGAGCTGCAATCGCTTACGGCTAACCGCAAGCGGTAGACTGAGGCCGTGCCTATATGACGGGCATGAGGTTGACCTGAAAACACCACTGCGTGAGGGTGCCGGGATCAATGAAATATCCAATCTAATCATGAAAGCAGTTGCTTTAAAACCCGACCGTCACCACATGCTTGACGGCTGGCAGGACAAGCGGGGAATGTCCCAAATTGGCGGATAAATATTAAAAATGACTTCCGGCAGGAGGAAAAATAATTTTTATGGGAATAATAAAGGCAGTAAGAAGGCATATTTATCCGTGTTCTTGATGATTAGATCACTGTCATGAAGTGAAGTTAGCAGCCCGGGCGCCTCTGCTGATTTGGGTTGGATAGAGATCTAATTCATATTTGGAGTGGACAGCTAAATACCGGTGCTGAAGGTTAAAGTTATCCGGCAAGTTAATAATATTTTAAAAGGATGTGTGTTCTTATGAAAGCAACGTCAGAGGTAGTGGAAGAAGTTAAAAGAGTTTCAGAAGATGGCCGGATAAGTTGCCATGAGGCAAGGAAATTGGCAAACCGGTTGAATATCCCAAAGAAACAAGTCAAAGAAGCTATAGATGAGTTAAAGATCAAAATTTATGATTGTGAACTGGGATGTTTTTAAGGTAATAATTCCTAATAATATGGCCTAGTTAAAAACATAACAAAATCGGTAGTGCACAAAAAATCGGGGCGGTCTACAAACCGACCCGATTTTGTAATGACTTTTTTTGTTGGCTTTATTAATTGTCCTTTACTACACGGCTTTCATTCGAGTAAATATTAAACCTGTTTTCACGAATAAATGCCACAATGGTAATACCGAATTCTTTTGCCAGGCTGACAGCCAGTTCAGTAGGAGCAGAGCGGGCGGCAATGAGCGGAATACCCATCTTGGCCACCTTTATTAATATCTCAGAGGAAACCCGCCCGCTGAAGATTAGAACCTTATCTGACATAGTAATGTTTTCTAAAAAACATCGTCCGCATATCCTGTCTACGGCATTGTGCCTGCCGACATCTTCAAAAAAAACAACTACTTTACTTCTTGTGCAGAGAGCCGCACTGTGAGAGCCACCAGTTGCCCGGAAAAGGGGAGAATTTTTATCCACTTCATCGCATAAGAAAAGGATTTCACGGGGTGTTATTTTGATGTTATTAGATACGGGGACTACTTTTCTGGCACTGTTGAAAAAATAAAGGGAGGGGCCTCCCTGGGTGCAACTGGTGGTGACTAAACGCTTAACAAACCTTTCATCTGGTAGAGAGTCAGCCGTAGTTTCCACTTTAATTGTTCTGCTGCCCTCATCAACCGTAATACTTTTTAAATCTACCGGGTTTTGCAATATTCCTTCAGAATATAAAAAACCTACCGCCATCTCTTTGAGATCACATGGAGAGCAGACCATGGTTGCAAATTCATGATTATTTAATAATAAGGTAACTGGTACTTCCCTGATCACAAGATCTTCACCAGTGGAAAAGACACCATTTCTGTACCTGATTACCGGCATTCTAGTGCTCGTCGCTTTTAAATCAGACATATAATTGCTCCTTTCCTTTTTTAGGTTTTAATTATCTCTTATAATGTTATTTTATCTTGTATATACTACGGGCGCAAGAGTAGTATAAGGAGGCTAAGCATGGACGAATTAACTCATCTGGATCAACTGGGCCAGGCCAGGATGGTCGAAGTAGGTCATAAAGAGATTACTAGAAGGGAAGCGGTTGCCCGAGGCGAAGTGGTAATGCTTCCTGAGACGCTTAAACTAATCCTGGGTGGTAAGATCCCCAAGGGAGAGGTTTTCAGTGTAGCCCGTGTGGCCGGGATTATGGCTGCAAAACATACACCGGATTTAATCCCACTCTGCCACCCGCTGATGATAACCGGGGTGGACGTTCAGTTTTTTCCGGATCTAGACCATAATAAAGTGGAAATAGAAGCGCGTGCAAGGACTACCGGACAAACCGGGGTTGAGATGGAGGCGCTTACCGCCGTCTCGGTTGCAGCCCTGACCATCTACGATATGTGTAAGGCTGTCGACCGGGAAATGGTCATCAGGGCAGTTAGACTGATGCATAAGAGCGGGGGCAAAAGTGGTGTCTTTGAACGAGAGGCCGGTAAGTAAAACCTAAACTAAGGGGTTGAAGTAGTTTGTATAAGATAGCGATAGTAACAGTAAGTGATAAGGGCGCGCGCGGTGAACGTGTGGACGCGAGCGGGCCTGCCATCAGTGAGAAGGTTAAATCGTTGGGTGAGGTTGTAAACTACCTAGTAGTGCCGGATGATCCAGATGTAATTAGGGAATCGTTAACTAAGTTGTCCGATATAGAAAAAGTGCACTTGATTTTAACTACCGGCGGTACTGGCTTAAGCCCCCGTGATAACACACCGGAAGCCACCCTGGCAGTAATTGAGCGGGAAGTGCCTGGTCTAGCAGAGGCGATGAGAATGGATAGTTTGAAGAAGACCAGCATGGCGATGCTATCCCGTGCTGTGGCCGGGGTGCGTGGGCAGACCTTGATCGTCAACCTGCCCGGTAGCGTAAAGGCAGTAAGGGAATGCCTGGATGTGATTATACCGGTATTGCCACATGGACTAGATATTTTAGCCGGGACAGGTACTGAATGTGGTTTAAGTTAAAAAAGGAATTTTTAGAAATAGATGTATAAAAGTACTTAATAAGTGGGAAAAATATTTATAAATAAGGATAAAATAACTAAGATCGGGATTAAAAACTGGATTAGAAGGAGAAAATTAAAGACAGGTGTTCCTAGTTGATTTTTTTTAGATAATAGCAGGGATAATATGCTTTAATGTCATTTGCTTTTGATTTTCTTATTTTATATTATATTTACGTTGGTATTAGCACTCGATGTTAATGAGTGCTGATAATAAAAGAAATATATTTCAGTAAGGAGGGGTTTATGTGATCAGACCATTAGGTGAGCGGGTAGTGGTAAAGCCCATGCCCAGCGAAGAAAAAACCAAGAGCGGTATCGTTCTACCGGATACTGCCAAAGAAAAGCCACAAGAGGGTGAAGTGATAGCAGTTGGTACGGGTAGATTATTAGAAACCGGCCAGCGTGTACCGATTGACCTGAAGCCCGGGGATAAAATACTTTTCTCCAAGTATTCTGGAAATGAAGTAAAAATTGACGACGTTGATTACCTAATCATGCGTGAATCCGATATTCTCGGCGTAATTGAATAGTAAGATATTTAAAAGGGGGTAAGAAAATATGGCAGGCAAAGAGATTATTTTCCGCGAAGATGCCAGGCGCTCCTTAGAAAGAGGGGTCAATGCTTTGGCGGAAGCGGTAAAGATTACTTTGGGTCCTAAGGGCCGTAACGTTGTATTAGAGAAAAAGTTTGGTTCTCCGATGATCACTAACGACGGAGTTACCATTGCCAGAGAAATTGAACTGGCAGACCCATTTGAAAATATGGGCGCCCAATTATTAAAAGAAGTAGCCACCAAAACCAACGACGTTGCCGGTGACGGTACCACAACGGCCTGTGTACTGGCTCAGGCTATTGTCCGCGAAGGCTTAAAGAACGTGGCTGCCGGCGCAAATCCGATGATCATTAAGCGCGGTATTGATCAAGCTGTCGAAAAAGCAGTAGAGTCCTTCAAAGAACAAGCCAAACCGGTTGAAAACAAATCAGCAATTGCCCAGGTCGCGACCATATCCGCAAACGATGAAGTTATTGGCAACTTAATTGCTGACGCCATGGAAAGAGTGGGCAAGGATGGTGTCATTACGGTTGAGGAGTCCAAGGGGACTAGTACTAATCTGGAAGTTGTGGAAGGTATGAACTTCGACCGGGGTTACCTTTCCGCTTATATGGTTACTGATACTGATAAGATGGAGGCGAATCTTGATGATCCGTACATACTGATCACGGACAAAAAGATTTCGGCCATTGGGGAACTCCTGCCCGTGCTGGAAAAAGTTGTTCAGACCGGCAAGCCACTTTTTGTAATTGCAGAAGATGTAGAAGGAGAAGCTTTGGCTACTCTAGTGCTGAATAAACTGCGTGGCACCTTCCAGTGTGTTGCCGTCAAAGCGCCGGGATTTGGTGACAGGCGTAAAGCCATGCTCCAGGATATTGCCATTTTAACCGACGGTGATGTGATTACTGAGGAGTTAGGTCTGAAGTTGGACACTGTCAATATTGAGCAACTCGGCCGGGCCAGTAAAGTTCGCATTAAGAAAGAAGAGACCATTATTGTAGGCGGCGCCGGTGACCCGGATGAGATTACCAATAGAGTAGCCCAGATTAAAATGCAAATTGAAGAAACTACCTCTGATTTTGATAAAGAAAAACTCCAGGAGCGCCTGGCCAAATTGGCCGGAGGTGTTGCAGTAGTCCAGGTCGGCGCAGCTACTGAAACGGAACTGAAAGAGAAAAAGCTTCGCATTGAAGACGCGCTGAATGCAACCAGGGCCGCAGTTGAGGAAGGTATTGTGCCGGGCGGTGGTGTAGTATTCGTTAACGCGATTAAAGCCATGGCAAACATGACTTCAACAAATTTTGACGAAAGGACCGGTATTGAAATTATCCGCAAGGCTTTAGAAGAGCCCCTGCGCTTGATTGCCAATAATGCTGGACTTGAAGGCTCAGTTATAGTTGAAAAAGTAAAGAATCTCGAAGCTGGTGTAGGTTTCAACGCTTTGAGCGGCGAGTTTGAAAATATGATTGACTCTGGTATTGTAGACCCGGCCAAAGTTACTCGGTCAGCTCTTCAGAACGCTGCCAGTATCGCAGCTATGATTCTGACTACGGAAACGCTTGTGGCTGAAAAAGTTGATGAAAACAGCAACCCCATGGCCGCTATGGCAGGTATGGGCGGCGGCATGGGTGGAATGGGCGGCATGATGTAGGTCTAAAGCCGGCTAGCACCAGGGGGTCATTTAACCTCAAATAACAGCCTCGGGATTACATCGGGGTCACATTTTCTGGTAAAAAATACTAACCTATGGTGTTTAATAGTGTTGGAGGCTTTTCATTAGTTCATTTAAAACTTTTGAGAAGTCTCTTTTTCTTTTTTTGTAGTTTTTGTTGTGTCTTAGTGTGTCTTATAGGTTAGGAAATGATATAATTTTGTAATATGAAGATAAATATTGTTTAAAAAGAAAGCTGGCCTTTTTCGTGTGCGATTGGACCTGGCTGGTGACCTTGTGGTCAAATGAAAAGTGATGGAGTTTATAATATGTATTCAATTTTATTTAAGGACGCTGTAATTGTTACCATGAATCCAAACCGGGAAATAATCCGGGGGGATTTACTTGTTGATGGTGATAGAATCAAAACCATCGGGGAAACTGGTAAAGAGATTAAATATTCCCAAACAAAAGTAATTAATGCCAATGGGCAAGTGATTATACCTGGCCTGATTCAAGCACATATCCACCTTTGTCAAACTCTTTTCCGGGGACAGGCCGAAGACCTTGCTTTACTTGACTGGTTAAAAATGTATATATGGCCCTTAGAAGGCGCTCATGACCCTGAATCTCTTTATTATTCTGCTTTAGTGGGAATAGGGGAGCTTTTTCGCAATGGTACTACGGCCATTATTGACATGGGAACGGTGAAACATACGGACACTATTTTTAGCGCTATTCATGAATCCGGAATAAGAGCCATTAGCGGCAAGTGCATGATGGACCAGATCGGAAATAGCCCTAAATACTTATTGGAAAGTACAACTGATTCTATTCAAGAAAGTGTGGATTTGCTGGAAAAATGGCATGGCCGTGATAATGGACGTTTGCTTTATGCCTTTGCGCCGCGCTTTGCCGTCTCCTGCAGTGATGATTTGTTATTGCAAGTGAAGGAACTAGCCGATAAATATAATGTAAGAATTCATACTCACGCTTCAGAAAACGAAGTGGAAGTTGCCTTCATCCAGCAACAACGGAAGATGCGCAATATCATATTTTTCAAACACTTAGGTATGGTTGATGAAAACCTTATCCTAGCTCACTGTATCTGGCTGGATTCGAAAGAAATGGAAATATTACAGCAAAACCATGTTAATGTTGTTCATTGCCCCTCCAGCAATCTTAAACTTGGTTCAGGTATTGCTAGAATTCCAGAAATGTTAGCTAAGAATATTCATGTATCCCTAGGCTCGGACGGTGCTCCTTGCAATAATACACTTGATTTATTTACCGAGATTCGCACGGCGGCATTAATTCAAAAACCCTTGCATGGGCCTACGGCTATGCCCGCTCTAAAAACTTTTGAGCTGGCGACATTGGGGGGAGCAAAGGCTATGGGTTTAGAGAAGGAAATTGGCTCTCTGGAGGTCGGTAAAAAGGCAGATCTGGCTATGATCAATATGCAAAACTTACATTGTGCCCCGAACGAAGGTGCGAATATCTATAGCCAGCTTATTTATCAGGTAAAAAGCAGCGATGTAACATTAACTATGATTGACGGCAAAATAGTCTACGAAAATAGCGTATTAAAAACTATAGACGAAGAAGACATAATTGATAAAGCTAATATAGCTATTAAAAGAGTTTATAGAAAGGCTGATATTAATAAAATTAGAGGTTGAGAACAAGTTTGGTGATGATTTTTGATGGGATTTATATGTTCCGATAATAGATATTATGTAAACCTGTCCCGAAAAGGGACCCCCGGGAGGGGTATATTGCATCACGTTTGGGAGGTAAGAAGAAAAAATGGTTCATGTCAAATCTGATAACATAAGAGGGGTTGGTTTTTGGTTGTCAGCCAAAACACGCCTGATTAAGTGCAGCAACTCATCTGTATCAAAGGGCTTATAAATATAATCTAATGTGCCACCTTCAGTAGCCTCTTTTATTTTATCATTATCGTAATATGCCGTTTTATACCCTTCAAAACTAAGTACCTCATATATAAGCCGACGTATACCATCATTATCCAGGTGTGGTTAACTAGCTCTCTTCTTCCTCGTCTGGCGGGTGGTTGATGAAGTATTCTCGTTCAAGAAGTTTGTGAAACTCTTCCGGTACGGGCACGGTAAACTTGGATGCAGCCTTATCTTGAGTAGTAGCCATTAAGAGGACCAGCTCATAACTGCCGTCAGGGTTCTTGCGAGGCCGCCATCCGCTGAGCATGGTATCTTTACGTTCAATGTGGTCTTGTACGGCGTTATCACACCAGGTGAAAAATCGCTCCTGCAAGTCATTTAGGTACTCAAATTTAAACATAATGGATTCCTCCTTGTGGTACTTCTAGATGTGGATATTCAATGGTTTTATCCTCCGTTAGTATATAGTATATATCAATAAGGATACTGGCTCAAATTTAAGGTATTAACGACTGTGGATATATTTGTTCTTCTATTTGTTCTAGTATAGTGCCGTGATTTGGCAAGATTACTTTTATCGTGGTAAAATATTTTGTATTAACCGGCTAATTTTAATGAATAAGAGGTTGAATTACCTATGGCAGGGTCAGAAATAAAAAATTCTAAGATAAGAGAAATTATAAATATATTTAAGTGCCCTATATGCGGGGAGAACATGAATATGTCCGGAGACAAGAGTATCTTATGTATAAATAAACACAATTATGATTTATCCAAAAGAGGATATGTAAACTTGCTGTTACGTTCTTTTAAGACTGATTATAGCAAAGATATGTTCACTTCAAGAAATATAATTAGTAAGACTTGTTTTTTTAAACCAATGATAGAATTCATAAGTAATATAATAATTGATATGGCCCAGGATAAAAAATTTAATTTATTGAAAGTATTAGATGTAGGATCAGGTGAGGGTTCTCATTTAGCACAAATTATTAATACTATAAATGAGAGAACTTCAATTAATGTTCTGGGGGTTGGCATAGACATTTCGAAAGATGGGATACAAATTGCTTCAAAAAATCATCCCGGTATCATTTGGTGTGTTGCCGACCTAACAAGAATTCCTTTTATAGACAAGCAGTTTCATGTGGTACTAAGTATTTTATCCCCAGCAAACAACTCTGAATTCAATAGAATTATTAATGATAATGGAATAATCATCAAAGTTGTCCCTGGAAGCGGTTATCTTGAGGAATTAAGAAGAATTTTTTTCGATAAAACCAATAAATTAACATATTCAAACGAAAATATTATTAAGCATTTTGGCAGCAATTTTAATATTATAGATATACGAAGGTTATTTTACAAGGTAAGGGTAAGTGAAGACAACTTTAAACACCTAATAAAAATGACCCCTTTATCATGGGGGGCAACCAGTGACCAAATTTATCATGCCCTGAATTCCGGAATTAACCATGTAACCGTGGACTTATTCGTGATCACCGGCAAGGTACACGTAAAAAAGCCCTAAGTAACGTAAGTGTCATACCAACTATTATCCTGTGGCGGGAAAATGTGCGGGACGCCGCGTACTAATAAGCACAAGGAACGAATAATTGTTATAACTAAGCGGGTGTGAATATACTTTAGTGTAAATGGAATAATCATCCTAAGATTTGACGATAATATTATTGCAGCATAAATCGGGCAACGCTGAGGAGCGCCCCAACGCTTGCTGCGGCTTATACGATGAACG
>JAQVOX010000065.1 GCA_028702435.1 Desulfotomaculaceae bacterium
AGTGATTATATCATACACCCTGCCTTTAAACGGCTCAATCATTCCGACCAGGAGTTTTACAATTGCTGGCGGGGTATAAAATTCCCCTTCACTGGAACCGAATTTTCCCAGGAAGTATTCATAAACCCGCCCCAAAACATCCTGTGCTTTTGACTCTTTGCTTCCTAAATTGAAGGAAAAAAGGTCAATCAATTCTCCAAGCTTTGTTTTATCCAGCTCCGGCCTCGCATAATTCTTCGGCAGCACGCCTTTAAGGTTTTTATTTTCCCTTTCAATGGCGATCATCGCATCATCAATTATCTGGCCGATTGTGCTCTGTTTTGCATTCTTTTTGATAAATTCCCACCTTGCACCGGGCGGCACGAAGAAGATATTGTCTTCCAGATAAGCATCCATGTCTTCCTCGAAGCCGGCGCCTTCGGCCACCAATTCATTATATTTTTCTTCAAAGCTGTCCGATATGTATTTCAAGAAAATAAGCCCTAAAATTACCGACTTATAATCGGAGGGTTGAATATTACCCCTTAGTTTATCCGCCATCTCCCATAATTTGTTTTCAAATGCCAGGTTTACCGCCATCCTCCAAACCCTCCTACGTTAATTCGTTATATATTGTGTCTTTTATATTTGACCAGCGTGCTTCAGCCTTCTTGACGGTTTCTTTGTAGGCGTTTAGTTCCCTGTTATACTGCTCAATCATTTCCTGCTGCTTATTAATTGAAACCAATGGAATCTCCATTTCCATGATGTCGGCGTGGTTGATATTCATAATCGTGGTTCCTCGCTGGAAGCTCTTTATGATCGCCAAACCGACGGGGCTTTCAAGGAAGATCTTGATGAACTCTCCTTTGACTTTCTCCTTCGGCCTGATCACAATCAGATTTGCTGAAGCAATGATTATTTGATCCCGGGCTTTAAATACGGCAGACTTTATAGCAGTACCCCGGCAGGATAGAACAACATCCCCTGCACTAAGCTCATAACGCTTCACTTTCCGTTCTTCTTCATTGATGGTATCCATGCCCCGGTAGTCAATCTCACCGTTTTCAATATTAGAGATATTAAGAACCGAAATATTGCCGAGTGAGGTGTCTTTCTTTAATATGGACTTGCCTCTGAACACCTCTGCAATATCCTTCAATTTTGCCTTCTTCAGATTGGAGCTTTTAAAGCGCTGAATATTCTCATCATCCTCAGCCAGCAAAAGCTCAATGCGCCAGTCCTCGTGGGATAAAAACTCTTTCGTTGAAATGAACTGCTCATCTTTTATTTCAAAAGCTTTCTTGCCTATTTCAAACGTGCCGATTTCTATCTTGGTTTTTTTCTCAGTCGATATGGAAAACAGGTAGGTCTTAATAGCCGTTGAGGGCCTGAAGGTTCCTTCAGGTAGAATGTGGATGCTCTCCACGCAGTAGTTTCCGGTAATATAAGCTCTTAATTTCTCATATCCCATCCCCGCAAAGGTGATCTTTGCCGGGACGATAATATCCAGAGTCCCCTTTTCATCCAGGTGCTCCAACATATTTTCCATGGCCATGCCATCGCTGTCCCTTGTCAAAAACTCTTTGCCCGGTTCATCAGGTCTATGTCCGAAGGCCGGCAGCGAATAGATATAATCATATTTTTCACCCGCTAAACAACCGGTATAGATAGACTCAAAGCGGATTCGAACATTTTCAATTTTGCCAAAGGCCAGCTGCAGCAAAATATACATGGGTTTATACTGGGTCGTTAAAGTGACTGCAATTCCCGGAACAAGCTCGATCATTTCCCTCAGCCCGGATAAATGCTTCTCGGCTTCGGTAATCAAAATTTTCTTTGGGTTGAGCTTTTTGATCCTTTCGGATATATATTGGTTAAGGTAGGCCGGAGAAATAATCATGCCCATGCGGTCATTCTGATAAATCTCCAATGCGAAATCTATCAGATCAATGTCTTTTAGAGCTTCAAATATATCTATAAAATCCGCTCTGTCAGCAGGAAAGAAGCCCAGATCATCCTCCGTCGTTTTCTTCATGAGCTGAAAAAGCTTCTCTTGATCAGATAGTATATTGGGGTTCTCCTCCAGCGCCATAAAAGTCATCTTTACGCGCAGCATTTCCTTTAGCAGCTGCTCTCTGGAGGATATTTGCCTATGGTATAACACGTTCAAGGCGGCATCAAAATTTATAGTCACTTTAGCCCTCCCCTCTTTATCCATCTGACACCAGGATTATACTTCTTCAAGATTTAGTATGTCAATACTAAATCATATTTTGTTAAATTAAAAGGGCACCTTCTGTAAATAAATCAGGGAAACATTAGCCTTTTTTGGCATAGCGGTCCTCCAGAGTCTGCACGTGCCGCACACTTTACCCGCCGCGCTCCAGCTGCCAGACCATCTCGTAGTGCATCTGGGCCCGGGTTTGCTGCAGGCCCCGGTGATACCCCAAGGCTTGGGTTCCGGCTCACCTTCGTCCAAAAGATCAAAAAGAATTTCTTTTAAGATTTCAGACAGAGGCCTGCTAAATTCTTTTTCAAATTCATGCGCTATAGCTGCTGCAGCCGGATCTTTATTCTCTAATTCTCTATTCTTAATATTCTTAATATTCTTAGGCGCTTCCGAAGCCGCGCCGCTGTAAGGCTGGGGTACCCTCACGAGTACAGGTACGGGTACAGGTACGGGTACAGTTTTTGTACCCGATATTTCTTCTACGGGTACAGTATCTGTACTCGACGGGCCTTCTACGGGTACAGGTACGGGTACAGTTTCCGTACCCGGCGGAACTTCTTCGGTTGCACCTACGGGTACAATTTCCGTACTCGATAGATGGGGTACTAAAAGGCCATGGGTAAAATAACCGCTGTTCGCGGCTTTTTTTAGCGGGTATTTTTTAAACCAGTTTTCTTTGTATTGCAAGGGATATTTCTTTTTGTGCTCAAACACAATCAGATTGATTTGCTGCTTTGGTGGCATAGCATCCACTTGATCGATTAACTGCCAGTAATTATCAGGAAAATTAAAAAGATCTTTGTCGTTGTCTTTCTCTTTATCTTTTTTATTTTTATATATCTTTAAAGAAATATCTTTATTGGTTGGTGGTTTCACCAATGGGGGGACGGTCGCCGCACCAATAGCTCTGTTGACTGTTTCACCAATAGTAGTGTTGTCTATTTGACCAATGGCAGATTCACCAGTGGCAATTTCACCAATAGCAGTGTTATCTATTTGACCAATGGTAATTTCACCAATGCCGGTTTCACCAATGGTTGCAACCGGCTGGGGCGGGGGTGGGCCGGCCAGCCACTGATCATAGTCTTTATTAAAACTGATGCTTCTGGCCCGGGGTTCGCCGGTGTCCTGAAAAATGATCCGCCGCTGCTCCAGTCCTTTTAAATCGCGCTGGATCTGCCGCTTATCGCAGCCGGTGGCGCCGGCCAGAAAGGCTAAGGACAACCTGGCCGATTTTTGGTGAAAGCCATAGGTGTAGCGCCAAATGACGAATAACAGGCGGTACTGGATCGGGCTTAATTTAGTCCGGGCCATAGCGTCCAGGATTTCATGGGCAATTGCCATGTAGCCGTTCTCTTTTTGTGGGTTTGCCATCCCCATCCCTCCATTGCTGTTGAATTATATGGATATCATAAAAAATAAAACCGACAGGACTCTCCTACTATCCGGTACTCACCCCGGTTGGTGACGGAGGTCAAGGCCTCCTGTTTCAATATTTTTTTGTCGACGTGGTGAATTTCACCACGTGCTACCATTTGTTTCCTCCGGCTCTAACCGTAACATGGTCTAAAGAACTAGCGTTCTATACCTATTCTAAGCAATATTATCCAATTCGTCAATCGATATTTCTGTTCTATGATACGCCCTTGGCTTGGCGCATACAGGCCCCTAACCTACCCGAACATGGCCGCCATCACAGCCTTGAGCTACCAGGGTTTTTTCGTATTTCAGAATAAAGTAAATTTTGAGCCCGGAATATATTTCTACCTGTTTATGATACAATAAAGTCAAATTATTTTTGAATACCGATAATTCCTTTTGATAAACACTTTTACGTAATTCAGTAACACATTTCCATTTGGCCACAGGGAGGTGGTTAATGCCGGAGATGCGGATTTGCCTGGCGGGAAACAGTGATTTTAACCGGAAAGAGGTGTTAACGTCCTGATGAAAAAGTTTTTTTGGGTAGGAGTCCTTATTGCGTTGATGCTGTCTGTGTGTGCATATGGTTTTGCAGCAGCCGACAGTAAACCCGCAATCATGCTGGACGGTACTAAAATTGAGGCTGTCGCATCCGTTGACGGGGGAATTATTTATTTGCCGTTGCGAGCGATTGCTGAAACGCTCGGGTATGAAGTGCAGTGGTCGGAAAAGGATAAAAGGGTTTTCGTAAACAAAGCTGAGAAACAGATCGTGATTGATTTAAATGACAATAAAATAACCGCCAATGACCATGTTTATTATAGTTACTGCACTATTATTGGAGACAGGACTTACCTGGACGCGGATTTTTTTTGTGAGAACTTTGGGCTTAGATTGCGGTGGAGCGAGCAAAACGGAATCATCCAACTTGGAAGCGCAAAGGAAAATGCAATTTCCATAAAAACAATAAAAGAAGCGTCTGAACACGATTATATAAATATAACTTTACAATATCCGCAGATTGACGGTTTAGTCGACCGGGCCGTGCAGGATAGTATAAACTCAACCTTTAGTAAAAAAGCCACGGAGGCCAGGAATAAGGGCCTAAAAAATGCCGAGGAAAGGGAAATGGACCTGGCGTCCGGGTTTGCAGGCAGCCCAAACAGGTGTGAAACTTATTTAGACTACAGGGTGAAATACAATCAAAAGGGGCTGTTGAGCATTGTATTCATGGATTTCCAGTACACCGGAGGGGCACATGGACTGACGGAGCAAAGCTCCTATACCTTCAACCTAAAAACGGGTGAGGAGTATCAGCTTAAGGATTTGGTGAAAAGTGATGCGGACTATGTCTCTTTGATCAGCGATGTAGTTAGAAATGAGATAGAGGCCAGGGTCAAGGAAGGAACCTTGCCTGAATATTCAATTGCACCCTTTGAAGCTATCAGGGAAGACCAGGACTTTTACCTGGGCAATGATGCGGTCGTGGTTTATTTCCAGCAGTACGAATATTATCCTTATGCCGCGGGCATCCTGGAGTTTCCGGTTGAGTTTTCAGTATTAAAGGGTATGCTCAAGGCGGACGTTTTATAGCTTCAATTGGGACCTTTAAGAACAACCATGACCATGCTTGACACAGGATAATGAATGAAAACGGGCTCAAACACATAAAAGGCTCCCTGGGAACTGCCCGGGGTTGTTTTCACATTAACCGTATCCCTGCTTCCAATAAATGAATCGACGTGGTCAAGTTGACCGCGTCGTTCCAATTTTCCCCAATGCGCTCCAACTGTCGCATGTCTGGGCTATTATTGATAATCTCAAAAGAAGGTCTTAAATCTCTAATGTTTTTCTGTGCTCGAGTCGGTTATGGGAATCCATCTCAGCTTCCCATAACCCCCAAGTGGAGCAATATGGGTGAATATATGAATAGGCCACAGCTAGTCGACGCCGGTTTTGCTTTGAGATTATTCGACACTGCAAAAGATGAATAAAGCAACCAGGAATAAATATCTAAGGAAACTAAAAGAGGGGTGCCGTTTATCAATTAGACAGATCGAGAGGCTTACTGGTGTAAATAGAGGCCTTGTTTTAAAAGCATAAGATTGTCAACAACCCCGTCCCCCTGACACCCCCTAGCCGGATATACGCCTACATGATTATTCTTTGGGCTCATTTCGTAATTTATTAATGCCTAGAATTATCTCATCAAGATCCATATCATCGAGCCAATTACTTCTATCCTTTGTATAATCACCAGTACCTATGTCATACTGTTGGATAAACCGGGCCATTCCTGCAGGCCCAAGAGATTTTGTAAGGGCTGCTAAGCCGGCTTTGCGAAGCTGACTAGGACTCATGGTTTGCATCTGCATTTTGTATCACCTCTAAAAACTATATTACTGGATTTTCTACTCTTACTCTCAGTTTATTTTTATTCTTTTTTGCTTTACTTAAAAACTTGTCATCAGTAGTCAGCAGCACTTCAGCCACTACGCTTTCAGCACAGGCAAGATGCAAAGCGTCAAACGGCTTAAATCCTAGGCTCACAAGATAATTGGCTCGTTTTTTTACCCCTTCATCTACTTTTATTCTTTCATGGGCCAAATTTATAAAAGCGCCAACCTTTTCTTTCCTTTCAGGATCAGGCGTAACTGAGACTTCATAGTCAATGACTTCACTGCCAACCAAATACCACTTACCTGTTTCGCAACCAGCAAGGATTAGCAAAATAGCTTCAGATTCAAGCCGGATTCTATCCTGGGTCTGGTTATCAAATGGCCGATTCAGACAACAGACATCAAGGTAAATCATTACTATCCACCTCTAACAGCCCCATTATAACATCTTACTGTAACTCTGTGCTAGTCTGAGGTGTTTGTCCCCCGCCCAAAGATATAAACAACCCGGAACTGCCAACCAAAAAGGATGGGATAAGTATGTGGTAGCTGTTCTTTTAATTGGTTTTATTGCCTGGATTATCATTATGCCATTAGATGCCAAACGATTTGGGTGGACGAGTTTCTTTCCGTTAGGGTTAAAGATGGCAGGAGGATTTGCTTTATTGTTATCATCATTCTTTTTATATCGTTCCTATACGGATAATACTCCTTTGTTTCACCATTGGTCAGAATTCAGTCCGAACGGAAACAGCATATCGTCTCCACCGGCGTCTATGGCTTTGATAAAATTTCTCTTTAGGGAAAATACTAAGTTATTACCAGACTTAATATTATAGTGAGGATGTTGACCATTGAGCAGCTTTTGGACTCACACAATATGGTATATACTCTTAGGTATTTCTACTTTAATAGTATTAATTTATGTGATGGTTAAGTCGAAGCACCGGCGTCTAAATTTGGCTTTCTTCTTCACTATATTGGGATTAAATTTTTTCTTTGAAGCCCCAATATTAGTTTTTTGGGGAGCATACAATTATTACCCAATGTTGGTTCCTGCCCACTTAGATCCATTTTTTGATAGCATCGTGGGCAATCTTTTTTCCCAGTTTTCTGTGGCAGCGACAGCAGTCTTAGTTGCTGTATTTGATCTAAAGTACTACTGGTGGTTTATATTTGCCGGGATTTACGCTTTTATTGAAGAAACATTTTTGGTCTTAGGAATTTATAGCCAGAACTGGTATCAAACTTGGATGACCATAATTTTGTTCCCCATGCTCTTCTGGCTCACAAAATACTTGTACGCAAGAATTATACAAGACCCAAAACCATTACTTTACTATATATATACATTTTTTGCCTTGTTACCGATAGCTTACTACCCTACAATCTGGGGTTTTCAGGTAGCCCAAATTCTTGATTATAATGAAACACTCCTGGCTAACCCCGAAATAAGTCAGTCTATTATTAGATACCTTATTTTTTTGGTGGTGGCAGCCACGATGATGTGCGTTTATTTTCTCAAAGTTAACCGTTACTGGAAAGCCTTTATTACGGCTTTGCTTTACGCCGCTTTTTATATGGCCTTTAAACTCGACTTAATTTTTGTGAAAGCGGGCTGGTTTATACCGGCTTCTACCATAATTATTGTTTGGATGTATTTATCTGTAATAATCCTGGACAAATTATATGGTGGTTTATCCATGCGATCAGGTGCTCGCTCAGGGTAAACCAGAAAAGTGTTTCCGACTGATAGCCTTTGAGGAAGCAGGAGAACTGTCTGCTTCCAATTTGGAAAAATATAAGATTTATGCTGTTAGGCAGTGACATTACCGGTGGCTTAATTCGGCAAGCGGGGATTGTAAAACCCCGGCCGGTCACCTTTCCCCCAGGGGGGTTCTTGAAAGCGAATGGTCAGGTCCACAATTTCCGGGTGGTTGCCGGTCCGGATCGGCGGGCCCCAGGTGCCGAACCCGCAGGACACCACAATCTGATAGTCGCCCTGGCGTAGGTAGCCCCAGTCGGTTTCAAATATCCGCCCGGTCACTAGGTTAAAAGGAAACAGCTGCCCCCGGTGGGTGTGGCCGGAAAGCTGTAGGTCCACCCCCTGTGAACGGGCTTCTGCCAGCTGAGACGGCTGGTGGTCCAGGAGAATCAGCGGCAGGGAGCGGTCGGCGCCGTCCAGCACCTGGGCCAGTGGCAGGCGCCCCGCGCCCCCGAAGCTGTTCTTGGCGTGGTCGTCCCGCCCGGCGACATAGAAGCTTCCGGCAACTTCCCGCACCTCGTCGCGCAGCACGGTCACCCCGGCCCCTTCCAGCAGTTCTTTCGCCTCGTCGGCATGCCCGCCGATGTACTCGTGGTTGCCGAACACCGCGTAAATGCCGTACTTGGACTTGAGCTGCCGGAAGGTGTCCGGCATCCGCTGCTCCACAAAGGGCCCGATGTTTTCGTCGATGATATCGCCCGGCAGCAGGATAATGTCGGGGTTGAGGCTGTTGATCCGGTCGGTCATGTCGATCAGCCTGCCGTTGTGGATAATATTGCCCAGGTGGATATCCGACACCATCACCGCGTACAGCTCCCGGAGCTCACCCGCCGGCTTATTAATAGTGATGTCGTAGTGGGTCAGCCGCGGCTGCCTGGAATTCCAGGCGCCGTACCCGACAATTCCGGCTACCAGCAGCACCACCGCCAGGCCGGTCAGTGGGGCAAGGTTCCGGGTTCCCGCCGACAGGAAGTGCAGCCAGCTGTTGGCCAGGCGCACCAGGTCAATAGCCACCAGGGACAGCACCAGATAAACCATGGCGGCCAGCCAGTAGGCGCCTATGACGCTCAAGCCCACGCTGAGGGATTCCGGCAGGTATTTGTTCCCAAGCCGGCCCAGGAGATAGGAAAATGCCAGCAGGGCGAAGGCGATCCAGTACACCGCGTCGTAACCGGCGGGGAAGAACCGGCCAAAAGCCTGCCAGCCCCGCCAGCCGATGTAGAAATTTAGACCCGAAAAAAGAGTCAGAAAGACGATTATAAAGGTGAGCATTGGTAAGTTCATAACGACCTCACAATTTCTTTTAAATTAAACTGTTAAGCTAATTATAACTGCTCCGGTGTCAATTTAAAATCTGCTTTACTCCGTTCATTGCCGTCTCTTGCGCTTCCATTTCAAAAGGAACAGTATTCCGATTATTGATCTGGATGAGTCCGAAAAGCTGCAAATATGAATCAGGATAATACTGAGAAGGGAGGGCAATTATTTGAGAGGGTTTGAGTTATTGATTAGCGAATATAAAAATATCGAGATCCCGGAGGAGTTGGAGTCTGTTGTAAAGAAAACGACCAACAACTTTGAGCGTCGCAGGAAGAGAGAGAGGAGGATCATAAAATTTGCAGTTAGTGTGGTAACAGTAAAATAAAAAACTTTTGAACCAAACAAAGAAAGGAGAAATGTGCTATGAAAAAGACTCTTTGCCTGGTGTTCGTAGTCTGTCTCTTATTTAGCTTGATTACCGGAGCGGCATATGCTGCCGGTGATTTTGACGACGTGGGGGAAAATGAATGGTTTTTCAGCGGGGTGAAATACGTTAGCACAAACGAAATTCTTCAGGGCGTGACGGATACCGTTTTTGAGCCGAATGCCGCAATTGACCGCTCGACGTTTATAGCAGCTTTGTACAAATACTCGGTCATGAAGGGCTACGATGTGTCCGTCTGGTTAGACACGAACATCCTGTCCTACGAAGATGCCTTCGATATAAAAGAGGGTTCATTTGAAGCATTTCAGTGGGCTTGCGGCTCGGGGCTGATTCCAGAGCCAGATGCGGGCGCCACCTCACTCGGGATACATGAGATTATGTCAAGGGAACAATTAGTAATATTTCTATACGATTACGCAGTACTCTACGGCATTGACCCCACAGCCGGTGAGAACACCAACATCCTATCCTATACAGATGTATCGGACATGAGTCAGGAGCAGGGCTACGAAGCTTTCCAGTGGGCATGCGGAGCCGGTATTATTGTCGGTACCTCTGCTTCAACGATTGATCCGTCAGGCAGCTTGACCAGGGCGCAGCTTGCGACCGTATTGATGCGGCTTTCAACAAAATAATCAGAGCAAATGAACCAAAAACTCCATGCTCGAGCCGGTTATAGGAATCCATTATTTGCCTTAAATTTCCGAGCCCTCCTTAAAGGGGAACCGTTCTCAATTAAAGGATAGCAACAACTAAATTGCTTGGATGGATATCGAAGAAGGCTGACCTATTTACGAGGCAGCCTTTTTTCTAATGTAATCTCACGCCACATGTGCAGACAGAACAGCGGACAGAGTATTAAAGATTTTCTCTTCCAAAAAGTGGTTTCCTGTTATATTATAATGCTACGTAGTATAATAAATATTCAAAGGCCAAAGATAAGGATGCACTACATCTTTCATCAGCTGTGTAGACTATCAGAGCGAAGCAGCCATGGAAAAGAATTTTACCCGCCGGCTTTGCGGGCAGGGCTATGAGTATATCAACGTTACTGATGAAGCGGCTTTGATTGCCAACCTGCGCCGCCAGCTTGAACTGCTCAATCACTTGACCTTTTCCGACGATGAGTGGGACAGATTTTTTACGCAAAATATCGCCGGAGCAAATGAGGGTATTATAGAGAAGACCCGCAAAATTCAGGAAGACCACGTCCAAATCCTCAAACTTGACGACGGCAGAGCCAAAAACATCTATCTCATGGACACGA
>JAQVOX010000181.1 GCA_028702435.1 Desulfotomaculaceae bacterium
AAAAGGATCTTAGCGGGAATGAAGGTAAACCTTCTTGATGTTGGAATTGACGCCATAGATATGGAAGACACGGTAAACCTTATTGCCAGGTTTATTAGGTCCGGGCGGCCGCACCGGGTAATGACCATCAATCCGGAGTTTTTATACCGGGCGCAGTTTAATGGCGAATTGCGCCGGCTGGCTAAACGCGCCGACCTGGTTACACCGGATGGGGTGGGGATTGTTTGGGCCTGCCGCCTTGCGGGAAATCCTGTGCCGGAGCGAGTCACTGGCATCGATCTGATGCTGCGCCTGGTGGAGCGGGCAGCCGCTGAGGGGTGGCGCGTCTTTTTGCTAGGCGCTGCGCCGGGGGTTGCTGGCGAAGCAGCGGCCAGGTTGCGCTTGCAGTATTCCGGCCTGCAGATTGTTGGTGCGCATCATGGCTTTTTTAGTAGTTATGAAGAAGCTGCGGTAAACAGGTTAGTGCGGCAGAGCCGCCCCGATCTGCTTTTTGTAGCCCTGGGGGCGCCGAAACAGGAATGGTGGATCGATAGCAATATCGAGCAAACCGGCGCTGCGGTGGCGGTTGGGGTAGGCGGCAGTTTTGACGTTGTGGCCGGCAGGGCGCGCCGCGCTCCCCAATGGATTTGCCGCCTGCAGTTGGAGTGGCTGTATCGCCTGCTAAAAGATCCTACCCGCTGGCGGCGGCAGCTTGTCCTGCCCTTATTTGCCTGGCAGGTGGTCAGGAAGTACAAACTGAAAAAGTTTCCGCCGGAGACTTGAACCGGGGAGAGCATTTTATGCCCAGGGTGGTAATATCGGGTTACTATGGTTTTCACAACTGCGGTGATGAGGCGATCTTGTTTGCCATGCTCCAGGCGCTTAGGGGCCTTGTTCCCGGCCTGGAGGCCGTTGTTCTTTCTAAAGAACCAGGCTATACAGCCCGGGAGTTTGGTGTCCGCTCCATTCTGCGGGACAGTCCCCGGCAGGTGCTGCAGGCGCTCCGGTCAGCGGATATGCTGATTAGCGGGGGCGGCGGGCTGCTGCAGGACGTTACCAGCTACCGGAGCATAGTTTATTACCTGGGTGTTGTTTCTATGGCCAGGCTGCTGGGCAAGCCTGTTTTCTTTTACGCCCAGGGTATCGGACCGGTTAATACCCGCACCGGCAGGGCACTGGTGCGACTGGTGGTAAATAACGTAAATACCATCTCTGTACGGGACCCTGAATCAAAAGATGAACTAGCGGCGATGGGAGTGACCCGCCCTGCGGTTCATGTCACCGCAGACCCGGTGCTTGGTCTTTTGCCCTCCTCAATTGACCGTAAAAAAGGGAGGGAGATCCTTTTATCCCTGGGTATAGACAGTGGCCCTGTAGCCGGAATTTCGGTGCGGCCTTGGAAGCGTCTCGAAAACTATAAAAAAGTAGTGGCAAAGGTAGCTGACGAATTGATTGCCGGCGGGTGGCAGGTACTGCTCGTGCCGGTGCACTGCCCCGGCGATAATGTAACCTGCCGGGAAGTGGCTGCTTTGATGCGCAGCAAGCCTCATTTATTAGAGTTCAATGTAAAGTACAGCGACCTGCTGTCTCTTGCGGCTAATTTGGATCTGGCGATCGGGATGAGGCTTCATTTTTTGATTTTTTGCGTAATTTTCGGGGTTCCGGTAATTGGCATTCCTTATGACCCGAAAGTGAATAGTTTTTTGCAATCAATGGGGCTGCCACCTGGCTTAAATGTGGAAAACCTGGAGTATAATCAATTATCCTTAAGGGTCAAACAGATCCTGGAACACCGGGAAAAGGTTTGTGCCGGCCTGAGAGAGCGGGTGGCTTTCCTGAGACAAGAAGCCTTGAGAAATGCTGCACTGGCAGCGGAAATTCTTAAGTTCAGATAGTGTCTGGTAATAGATGGTGTATTTAGCTTTGGTACAATTTGTTTCATAATGCAGGAATTATATCGGGTAGTGTCGAAGACTTAAGTCAGGAGGTGTGTTACAGTGAACAAGGTTAAAACAACTGCTATAGTTTCAATAGTTGTTTTAGTAGTTTCAATATTAAGTTATACTGCTTTTGCCGGTACCAACGATGAACCGGGTGGTAGCAATGATCCGCTGGTTACCCGGAGCTATGTTGACCAGTATGTGCAATGGACGATTGAGGAATTGAAAATCGGACAGGTGTTGAAAGCACAGGCCGGCACCGAGTTAATCGTCAGGCGTGGGCAGGCAGTAATAGTAGATCCGACCGGAAACGGCATTCCGGACATCACTGCCGGGGCGGATATTCGTGCTGGTGCACAGGCGCCGGTAAACCACCTCTTGTTAGTCCCTCGGGATGATGGCCGCGGGGTCAAAGCCCTGTCACCGGTTGTGATCATGTACCGAGGTGGAGCGTTGGTAAAGTAGAGTGGTATGATCATAGCATTAAGAGCGTATCTTTAATCTACTAGTACAAAAGAATTAGAAAAGTGGCTTTAACACCCTTGACCTTAGGGATTGTGGGTTGGAAAAGGCTTTTCAGGTAGGTGAGTTAAATTAAAACGACCAGGCGGAAGCTAAAAAGAAAAACGCCCTTTATAATTTGTTGCCTGTTGCTATTGACACTGCTTGCCGGCTGCTATGTGATCAGAGATAAAGTATTACCGGTAGATCTAATAAATAGTGATCTCATAGATGACATAATACCAGGCTCAAATG
>JAQVOX010000182.1 GCA_028702435.1 Desulfotomaculaceae bacterium
CCCTGATCGCAGTCGTCTTACCCTCTGGCTCAATTTGAGCATAGGCCGTCGCCCCCGGCGCGAGTTCCTCACAATCCAGCAGCACAATCCGACCGAGCTTTTCACCAGCGCCCAGGTGAAAACGCACTCGCGCCCGGTTTTTCAATGGCTTGGTAACGCTTTTCAGCAACAGCAAATGCACGTCCAGCCGGTAGGATGGGGTAAGACTATTTACACCGGCTACCACACTCCCGCGGCCGATTTGTTCCGCCTCCAGACCGGCCAGGTTGGTTGCTACCCGCTGCCCGGCCTCGGCAAATCTGACTGTTTTACCATGTGACTGGAGAGACCGCACCCGTGTGATCAATCCCTGCGGCTGTACTTCCACTGCATCACCAACCCGGATTTCACCCGCAATAAGAGTCCCGGTAACTACCGTGCCAAAACCCATGAGGGAAAACACCCGGTCTACCGGCAACCTTGGCGGGCCGGCTGTCGATTTGGCCGGGGTATCCTCCGCCACTCGGTCCAGTAGCTCAAGCAATTTGCCGATGCCTGCACCGGTCACAGCTGATACTGCTGCCACAGGGGCATTCTCTAAAACACTATCTTTTAAAAAGCCCCGCACTTCTTTGCTTATAAAATTAAGCCATTCTTCATCCACAAGGTCTATTTTGGTCAGGACCACAACACCTTTTTTTATTTGAAGCAACTGGATTATATCAAGATGTTCCCGGGTTTGGGGCATTACTCCTTCATCAGCGGCAATTACCAACAATACCAAGTCAATACCGCCAATCCCAGCTAGCATATTCTTAATAAAACGCTCATTCCCGGGCACATCAACAATGCCGCACTTGAGGTCGCCCGGCAGCTTTAGTGCAGTAAAACCAAGCTCGATCGAAATGCCCCGCTCTTTTTCTTCCTTTAAGCGGTCGGTGTCAACACCAGTCATAGCTTTGAGCAGGGCAGTTTTGCCATGGCCGGCGTGACCGGCAGTTCCGATAATTAGGTGTTTCATAAAACCCTTGTGACCTCAACTTTCGCCTTGTTCCTAATAGCATCGCCAACGAGGCGGCCAAATTCTACTCCGTTAATTCCGGTAAGCTTTGCGTTGGCAATAAGCTAAGTAAACTGACCTTCTAATTCAACATTGCCCTGGCTTTGAAAAAAAAGACTGAACCATTTACCGGTTCAGCCCTCTTCAAAATTCTTAAACTGCAACAACATTTTTTACTTCGGGCAGTTCTTGCTTAAGGACTCGTTCTATTCCGTTTTTTAGGGTTATGGTAGCACCTTGACAGTTTCCACAGGCTCCCTTCAATCTAACTTGCACTACGCCTTCAGGGGTAACGTCAACAAGCTCAACATCCCCACCATCTCTTTGGAGAAAAGGTCTGACTTTATTCAATACTTCCTGTACCTTTTCTTTCATTGATTACAACTCCTTCCAGTACAATACTGATCAAGCAATTATGAGTTCATTGTACATTTAATCACTACCAATGGCAAAGAGAATATATTTATGAAATATATATTAACTATAAGAATATTTTATGGGAGTAAATTTAAAGTCTCATTTTTACAAGGAAAAACTGACAGGGTATGATGGTTGGTGCTTTTGTACCCTCCCAAGGCGCCTATAATACCCCTTGACAACCCAAGGCTACAACTGTAAACTATCGTTAAGGTTACAAGGGTAACCTGGGGGAGGAAAGCGTTTGAATAAATTAGCAGCTAAGATAACAGATTCTGAAGTTGAAGTCATGCGAGTGTTATGGGAAGCAGGTGGTGAACTTCCCATTGCGGAAATCAGGAAAACACTCGAGCAGACGAGCAAATGGGAAAGCTCTACTATTAAAACCCTGCTGCGCAGACTCTGTGAAAAGGGTGTAGTTTTAGCCGTCAAAAGAGAAGTGTTCTATTACCAGCCTTTAGTTAGTGAAGCTGAATATAATGAATATACTACCCAAAGGTTAATTGACCGTTTATATTCGGGGAGTGCTAAAAATCTGGTGGCATCTCTCCTGGGAAGCAAAAAGCTTGCTGATGCCGACATTGAAGAGTTGCGCGCTCTTTTTAAGGTAGGTGGCGGTGATGAATGAAGCCCTTCAGCTATTGCTGTCGCTTTCCTTATCAGGCAGTATTCTGGCAGTGCTAATTATCGCAATCAAGCCCCTAATCAGGTACAAGCTTTCTAAATCAGTTCAATATTACATATGGATTGTCGTTTTGCTCAGGTTAATACTGCCGTTTTCCTCTGAAGAAAGCATTATGAATAAGGTGTTTGATGGAGATCAAACATCTCCGGTATCAACAAGCTTTCAGGGCGAAGGGATTACAAATCAATCACCTGTTTTGCCCATTGTTCAAGAAAATGTAAGCAATGGAACCTATAATAGTGACGCTGACCATGGCAGATATTTTAGTGACCTGTTTAGCCGGTATGTTTTCTATATTTGGCTTTTGGGAGTAGTGATAGCGCTAACAGTAAATTTAACCGGATATACTCGGTTCTTAAAACACCTCAAACGAGCCAGCAGGCCGGCTGCCGACGAGGAAAGCAGAATGCTGGCCGTTTTATTGAATGGACGAAAATATGTGCGACTTGTGCGCAACCGTTTCGCTGCCAACCCCATGCTAATTGGCATTCTAAGACCCGTAATCATTATCCCG
>JAQVOX010000066.1 GCA_028702435.1 Desulfotomaculaceae bacterium
GCCGGGGCAACCATTGAATTGGCGAAGCCTGTGATGGGAACAATACCCCCTGCCCCACCAAACCTGCTTACCTCATCATATACACCGAGCCCGGTCAAAAAGGCAGCTAGAAATATCAGCGTGGCAGAGGTTGCAGCTCTTGCCTCATTGGCGCCTAACCCCAGGGCCTGATAAAAGTTAAGGATAAACTGCCCCAGCAAACAAATCAAACCGCCTACCACAAACGCCCAAAAAATATTTCGCCCTACCCTGGGCTTTGGCACACTTTGTTTAACCATCTCGGCATACTGCTGTTTTTGTTTGATGACGTTAGCATTATCCGGCATCTTTGCTCACCTCATAATCTATGTTTTCCTTGCCAGTTGAGCCTTATACATTAGGCAAAAAAGTTAGCGTTGCCATCTTGCATAACTGCCGGCATAGAAAAGGACACCCTCCGGTGTCCTCGCTTTGTTAATCAGTATGAGCAATTTTTACGTTGGCCTTATATTCTACCAGTTGCCCATTTTCAACGTTAGCAGTAAAATTAATCACTTCCACCCCAACGATATTCTTTCCATGCCTTGATACCTCTGTTATAGCTGATTGAATAGCACCCTTCCAGCTATCGGTGGATTCCCCCACCATTTCTGAAACATTCACGTGCACCCTGATCACTCCTTAATTTTTCTTTTCAAAGATATTATGCGTAGTAGACAATTTTTTATTCGACTTTCCAGCCATTCCTTTCCATAAATTCTTTAAGCTTCTTCAACGCTTGCCGTTCCAGTCTAGATACTTGTACCTGTGAAAGTCCCAGCCTTAAGGCGATGTCCGACTGGGTTTTATCTTCAAAAAACCGCCAGGTGATAATCAGTCGATCTCGTTCGGAAAGATTATTTAATAGCTCTTTAACCGAGAGTCTTTCCAGCCAGGGTGTGTCTCCGTCTTCTCTAGATTTCAGCTGATCCAAAAGATAAATCGGGTCTCCATCATCCTGGTGAAAAGTATCATAAATCGACGTAGGCATCTGGGCTGCCTCCAGCGCGTTGACCACTTCTTCCCTGGATAGACCTAATTCCGCCGCTATTTCTCCAACCGCCGGATCACGCCCCAACCTTGCCGTAAGGGTTTCCCTGACCTGCTGAATCTTGTAAGCGATTTCCTTTACAGAGCGGCTGACTTTAACTGGACTATCATCTCTTAAAAATCTCCTAATTTCGCCGACAATCATTGGCACCGCATAAGTTGAAAACTTAACATCGTAACTAAAATCAAACTTATCAATAGCTTTAATCAGCCCGATGCAGCCGATTTGAAAGAGATCCTCTAACTCGTAGCCGCGGTTCTGGAAACGCTTGACAAGGTTAAATACCAGCTTTAAGTTGCAGTTAACCAACCTGTCCCTGGCATAATCGTCACCCGCCTTAGCCTTGCTAAGCAACTCCTTCATTTCCCGGTCTTTTAGCAACGGAAAGCGGGGCAGGTTCATTTCAACCAGCCTGCTGCTCATTTTTTCATCTCCTGCCTATTGCTCCGTGCTAATTTGCGCTATACTGGCGCCAACCCGTTTGCTCATGATCACCAAAGTACCGTGTCCAGGCCGTGATTTTACCTTAAGACTGTCCATAAATGAATGCATAAATACAAAACCAAGCCCTAAACGTTCAGCATCTGTGGAAAAAGCTGGCTCTAGCGCCTTGTCAACATCTTCAATCCCCTTGCCGTCATCTTTAATCCGGAGCTCTAAAGTATCCGCAGTCAAGGTAGCGAATATACTGATGAACCGATCCGGCGCTTGATTGTACCCGTGCACAATAGCATTAGCCACCGCTTCGGATACGGCTACTTTTATTTCTTCGAGATCGGACAAAGTATAGTCAAGTTGAGAAGCAAAAGCCGCAACCGTAACCCGGGCAAAGGCTACATTAGCAGGAATGCTTAGAAATTCTAACTTCATCTGGTTAATAAAGCGCACAATATACCCCCCTAACCGATATTCTTTAGGGCAACGTCTTCACTAGGGAATTCTTCCATAACCAGGAATAAGCCTGACATCTCCAGGATCCTGCGCACTTGCGGCTGTGGTTCAACTATACAAACTTTGCCGCCTTTTTTGGATATTCGCTTATACCGGCCAAGCAGCACCCCTAAAATTGAGCTGTCTAAAAAGGATACTTGAGCCAGGTTAAAAATCAAATTAATAACTGATTGTTGATCAAGAGCTGCCTCTAGAGAATTTCGTAGAGAATCAGCTATTCCCAAATCCATGTCCCCACTTAGTCGAACGATTAAGGTATTATGTTTAAACTCAAAATCCAAGCGCACAGTCACCACCTTTCTTTATCAGTTAACCTACTGCTAAATCTTACCAAAATTATTCGAAAAAGGCAAGTATTGTATTTAATACCCTAAAAAATATGTACTTAATTCCCAAATAGATTGAAAGTTATATTTATATTATCATTCAGATATTTAAGGAAAATTGGTTTTTAAAAAAGCCGGTATATAATATACCGGCTTTTTTGAAGATTCCACCCATGCGCTTGTACTAATATCCGTCCCGATACCCGATATTTAAAGTGAGCTGAAGGGGTAAATGTAAATTCTTTAGCCGGGCTTATTAATAAACCCGGCGTTCACTTACCATCATCCTAAATCAACTTTTGAACCTAGCTTTGATGAAGATTACTTATTGATGTTCATGTCCGCTGCAACCGTGATTACATCCGACCGAACTGGTAACCAATTGGCCGTTTAAATAATCAAAGGCTGCTTTTTCGGCATCGCCTGAAGCGCCTGTAATAACCTGTAGTCCCACTGCCTGAAGCGCGCTGACCATCGGCGGCCCCATGCCGCCGGCTATAATTACCTCTACGCCTTCCGTCGTAAATAAGTTAGCCAGCCCGCCATGATTATGCTGGAGGCCGCTATTAGAAAATATTTGCTTCCCTGCAATATTGCCATCTTCAACGTTAAAAATAACAAATTCTTCACTGATACCGAAGTGCTCATTTATCCGGCCCTGGCTATAAGGCATTGCTATTTTCATTACCTTCCACCCCTTAATAATATTTTTAAATATCAATTTTCTGCCAGTCGTTTGCTTTACATATTGGACACCTTGTGCGACGGCAACAAACAATATCTTTCCAGTGGTGACCACAAATCTTACAGCTCAACTCGTATTTAGCAAGCCTGAAATTACCGCCGGTTACCCGCAGGGCAGACCCTTTTACCAGCGCTTCGGCAATCTTTTTCCTGGCCGCCACAATTACTCTATGGAATGTCGGCCGGGAAACAGACATTTTTTGCGCGCACTCTTCATAATTTAATGCTTCTAAATCTCTCAAGCGTACTGCTTCCAATTCTTCCACCGTTAATTGTATTTCAGGCAGTTCAGCCCTTGGAGTTCCGGCGGGCTTAAAATAAGTGAATTCTGGAAGCTGCTCAACTCTCTTGCATTTTGGTGGTCGTGGCATCATTACCCCCGGAAGCTAACCTATTTTTCCCATACTTTCCCGTAAATATTGATGGGCTAAATCAACATAAAGCTGCTACAGCAGTGTCCGGCTCAATTTCGCTTGTCCCGTAATCACCCCTGAGCACAGTCTTGTGACCTGCATAGCAATTTTCACCAATTATAACATCCCCAATGATAGAGCCAGCTCACTTACGTAACTTCCCGCGCCTATTGTTCAGGAATGAAATTCACAAATAGATTACTGTCATACTCTTCAATCTTACCCTGATCACAGAGACTTGAAAGGTGTGGGTCAATCGGCAAACTACCAATAAACGGGATTCTAAATTTTTCACATATTTCTTGGCCTTGGCCAGTGCCAAACAGCGGAAATTCTTCTCCGCAATGGGGGCAAATAACGCCACTCATATTTTCAACCAGACCGAGAATAGAGGTATCCATCATTTGTGCCATCTTAATTGCCTTACTGACAATCATGACCGCTAGGTCTTGTGGCGAAGATACAATAACTACTCCATTGAGAGGCAGTGACTGCATTACAGTCAAAGGTACGTCACCTGTGCCGGGAGGTAAGTCAACAAAAAGATAATCAAGGTCACCCCAAGCAACGTCTGTCCAAAACTGCTTGACGGCACCGGCAATGACCGGTCCGCGCCAAATTACCGGATCATCTTCATTAGGAGTTAACAAGTTCAATGACATCACTTTAATACCAGTAGCGCTAGTCAAAGGGAATAAAGCTAAACCATTGTTTTCTACCCTCCCCTTAACGCCAAACATTTTGGGCAGGCTCGGCCCGGTGATGTCGGCATCCAGCACTCCAACATCATAACCTTTCTTCTTGGATTCACTAGCAAGCAAGGAAGTCACTGAAGATTTACCCACTCCGCCCTTGCCGCTCATTACAGCAATAACATTTTTAATCCGACTAAAATCATTTTCAGTTAATTTATTTTTGCCTGTTTTTGTTTTATCGGCACACCCGCTATTATTTTCGTTACCACAACAATTTGACATTTATTTGTTTTCTCCTTTGGTTGTTTTCAATTCCAAGAACTGTCTTGTGACACCAATTAACCTAGCTAAATGAAGAACATAGCTTGTGCAAATTCCACGTCATGACCTTTTGTTGTATCATTCCTATTGAACCGGTTACGTCAAAGCTTAGAAATAAATTATCTCCTTTCTAAATTTTACAGTAAAAGTTGTAATCCTTAATTATGGACATTGTTTCATAAGAATTATATAAGATCTCAAATAATCTAGTCAACAATATTACTGTTTTTTCGTTATTTTTTTCTGCAGACAATGCGTTATTAATTAGGTTTGACAAATATTAAAAAAGGCCCGGGGTTAAAAACTCCGCGCCTTAATAAGCTTCAATAATAATGCCATAGGTGGTGCTTCATCGCAGCATTAGCGTGAAATTGCACTAATAGACATTATCTAAAACCCGTTTCATTTGCTGGAGCATGGTTGCTTTGGGAACATTGCTCCCGGCTACTAATTTTACCCTCAGGACCTCCTGACCACCTTTAGTAACAACATAAACTCCCAGTTCTTGCCCCTTTAACACTGGCGCATCTATCTGCCCGGGCAGCTCAATATTAGTCTCAAAGCCTTTATCCTCACCCTTTGGTGTCACTACCATCACCTTATCTGCAGTCAGTACGTCTACCTGCTCAGCCTGTCCCTTGCCTACTTTAACTGTACCTGCCACAGTTCCCTGGTCTGCAATATGCACTGCTTTATACCTGGCAAAGCCGTAGTCCATTATCTTCATCGACTCCCTAAAATGGCTTCGCGGCTCCACCGTGCCTAAGACTACACAAATCATTCTTAGACCGTCTCTTTCTGCGGAGGAGGCCAAACAATAATTTGATTTTTCTGTCCAACCGGTCTTGCCGGCATCAGCTCCATCGTACCACCACAGCAGTTTATTCGTATTCCAAAGTTTAAATGCCCCGCCCCGCAAATCTGACTCTTTCATAGCGGTTATTTTTCGGAATAGCGGATACTTTAACCCTTCTTTTAAAATTATAGCCAAATCATAAGCGCTGGTGTAATGGTTTTCGGCAGTAAGACCGTGGCAGTTGACAAAATTGGTGTTCACTAACCCGAGATCCTTGGCTTTATTATTCATAGCCTCTACAAATGCTTCCTCACTGCCGGAGATATGCTCTGCAACAGCCACGGAGGCATCATTTGCCGACTGCAGTCCGATAGCAGTAAGCATTTCCAGCAGGCTCATTTCCTCGCCAGGCTCAAGATAGATCTGCGAACCGCCCATCTCCCAGGCGTTTTCGCTGGTGACAACCTGATCAGTAAGCTCAACTTTATTCTGGTCCACCGCTTCTATCGCTATCAGAAGGGTCATTAACTTTGTTACACTGGCCATCGGAAGCTGCTTGTTCGCTTCTTTTTCAAAAACAGCCTGATTGGTCACAGGTTCCAGTAGCACGGCCGCCGCAGCTGTCGTTTCAAGAACAGCGACCGGTTTTTTTGCGCTTTGAGCTTCAGCTATAGATCTGGCTGCCTGACATACTATCACCCCAACAAGTAAGGTAAAAATAAATATACTAATCAAGGACTTTCTCCCAACTATAACCTTACGTTCCATTCTTTTATCACCCTTTTCTTTTCTTAAATATTTTAAAAAATTACTTATTTATAGCTACTACTTTGTATTATAATTATCTATTTAAAAGTTATACGGCCAATATCGGGCCATATTTTTCAAAAAAAACACCGGATGCAAAGATCCGGCATGAAACAAGCTTGTTTATTTCTTCTATCTAAAAATTAAATCTTATTTTAAATATTTTACAGTATAATATTATAAAAGTTGCTTCCAACATTATTCAATTACTTCATGTATATAATTCATTGGCGTTGGCTCAGTATCACTAATAATATAAGCGCTTCTGACCATGTTTTCAGACTCTTTATTATTTTCAAGATTCGTGTGTATTAAACAAATTGTATCACCGACTTTGACCTTATCTCCTATTTTCTTAACCATAGTCAAACCGGCAGAGTAATCGATCAAATCATCCTTACGCTTTCGTCCTGCCCCGAGCAGCATTACAGAAACCCCTATGGCTTCTGTATTGATGGCCCCAACATACCCTTCTTGATAAGATTCTACTTTTACATGATATTTTGCTTGTGGCAGCCTGCCGGGGTCATCTATAACTTCATTATTCCCCCCCTGGATCTCAACAAGCTGCTTAAACTTATTGATCACTAAGCCGGAATTAATTATCTGCTCAAGCTCTTTATAGGCTTTATGGAAGTCCTTAAAAGCTCCACCTAATACAGCCATGTATGACGATATGGTTAAAGCTACAGTAGTCAAATCCTCCGGGCCTCTACCCTGCAACACTTTCAGCGCTTCACTTACTTCATTCGCATTCCCGACCTCATGGCCCAAAGGTTGGCTCATGTCCGTAATCACAGCGATGGTCTTTCTATTAAGTGACTTCCCTATATCAACCATGGTTTGAGCCAGTTCCCTGGCCTCCGTCAACGACTTCATAAAAGCGCCTGAACCAACCTTTACGTCCAGCACAATAGCATCAGCCCCGGCAGCTATCTTCTTACTCATTACCGATGCAGCGATCAAGGGAACGCTATCTATTGTAGCCGTAACATCTCGCAAAGCATAAATTTTTTTATCAGCAGGGATTAAATTCGCGCTCTGTCCTGCTATAGCCATCTTATATGCATTCACGTTATGAATAATTTCTTCCCTGGAAAGGTTTGTTTTGAACCCTTCAATAGCTTCAAGCTTATCAATCGTCCCTCCAGTATGCCCCAATCCTCTTCCTGACATTTTTACCACCGGTATGCCTACGGATGCAACCAGGGGAATAACGATTAAACTTACCTTGTCCCCAACACCACCGGTAGAATGTTTATCAACTTTGATACCTTTAATCTCAGATAAGTTAACCTGCTCACCCGAGTTTATGAGAGCAAAAGTGAGGTTAGCTGTTTCTTCTTTTTTCATTCCTTTGCAGCAGATAGCCATTAGCAAGGCTGACATCTGATAGTCCGGTATTTCTCCAGAAGTATATCCTTCAACGATAAAGTTAACCTCCGCCCGGGTTAATTCTTTACCTTGCTTCTTTTTAAGTATAAGATCAACCATTCTCATCTGAACGTCACCCCTTAATTATTTCCCGTTCTCACCGGCAGCTAGTACCAGCCTCTCCCGTTTTTATCGGATATCACATACGTACCTCGCTCCAGAAGCTTTTACCGGCCGGAAACTTTAGTCCAAAAATATCAGCAACAGTCGCTGCTACATCAGCGAAAGTCTCCCTCACACCCAGGGCCACCCCCGGCCGGACTGCTTTACCGTAAACCAGCAAAGGTACATACTCCCTGGAGTGGTCAGTGCTGGCAGTAGTAGGATCACAGCCATGGTCCGCGGTAATGATCATTATGTCTTCATCCCTCATGACATTGATTATTTCCGGAAGCCTTTGGTCCAGTTCCTCGAGCGCCCGGGCGTAACCCAACGGATCATTACGGTGTCCAAAAAGCATGTCGAAGTCGATCAGGTTGACAAAAATCAGGCCGCTCCCCGAAGAATGGAGCAAACTCAGGGTCTGGTCAATGCCTTCCGCATTGTCTACAGCTGAGACTGTACGGCTAATCCCTTCCCCATCAAAAATATCCCTGATCTTGCCTATTCCAGTAACCTCAATCTGGTTTTCTACCAAAAGATCCAGTACTGTTTTACTAGGTGGTTTCAGGGAAAAATCATGTCTGCGCGACGTCCTTTTAAACCTGCCCGGCACCCCGGTAAAAGGCCTGGCGATAACCCGCCCGACGGCATGGTCCCCAACCAGCATCTCCCGGGCAATCCGGCATATCGCATAAAGTTCCTCAATAGGAATGACTTCTTCATGAGCAGCCACTTGGAAAACGCTGTCCGCAGAAGTATATACAATGGGATAGCCTGTCTCAACGTGCTTTTCACCCAGTTCTTCAATAATCGCTATGCCTGAGGCTGCCTTGTTGCCAATTACCGGGCGCCCTATTTTCCCCTCGTATAATTTTATTAAGTCCGCTGGAAAGCCGTTCGGGTAAACTGGAAATGGGTGTTCTAGGATTATCCCGGCCATCTCCCAGTGGCCGGTAGTGGTATCTTTGCCGGCAGAACGCTCGGCCATGCGGCCGAAGGCTGCTGCAGGCTTCCGGACCGGAAGGGTTCCTTTAATATTAACGATATTACCTATACCCAGACGGCCGAGGTTGGGAAGTTTAAGCCCTCCAGCCGCTTTAGCCGTATTGGCGAGAGTATTGCTTCCGCAATCACCATATTGCTCGGCGTCCGGCAATTCCCCCGCCCCAACACTGTCCATAATCAATAAAACTACTCGCTTCACCTGCAAAAGCTTGTCCCCCTCAAAATCAAGTTTTTCAAAAGGTACCTCTAAACCTCTTTTATGCCCTAGGGTGACTGCGATTATATACTTCTTTCAGTCTTTGCTTGGTTAGGTGGGTATAAATTTGAGTAGTGCTGATATCTTCATGACCCAGCATTTCTTGTACTGAGCGGAGATCGGCTCCATTCTCCAGCAGATGGGTAGCAAAAGAGTGCCTGAATGTGTGTGGAGTAATTTCTTTATCAATATTAGCCTTTAACGCATACTTTTTAATAATCTTCCAACACCCCTGTCTGGTCAACCGCCGTCCGCGTTGATTGAAGAATAAGGTGGAAATATCGCTACTCGACGTTTTTAGTTTGCTCCTGCCCCTAATCAGGTATTCTTTTAGATAACGGGCAGCCACATCACCCAGCGGCACGATTCTTTCTTTGGCGCCTTTTCCGAAACAGCGGATAAAGCCGCTTTCAAGATTAACATGTTCCATATTAAGGGAAACTAATTCTGAGACCCTGAGTCCGGTAGCATATAACAGCTCCAGCATAGCCTTGTCTCTGATCCCAATTGGTTCGCTAAGTAAAGGCTGTCCCAGTAAAAGCTCCATTTCTGCCAGTGTCAGCACCCTGGGCAGCTTTTTCGTTAATTTAGGAAATTCCAGCTCAGTAGTTGGATCTTTGGTGATAGTATCCTCACTAACCAAATATTTATAAAAAGACCTCGTCGCGGCAAGGTGTCGTGAAACAGTTGCCGGCGAGCAGCCTGTAAGCTGCAGTTGAAAGAGGTAGGACATGACCGTATTTCTATCTGCCTGTTCCAAGGAGCTCAAGCCGTAACTACGGCAAAATTCAAGATAACCTATTAAGTCTAACTGATAAGACATAATCGTATTTTTTGCTAGTCCCCGCTCAACTGCCAGGTAATAGATAAATTCATCAATAAGCTTTTTCATTATAATCCCACATAATAAAAAATATTGTACTCAGAATTTTATAATTTCCACACAAAACTAGATAATCCTTCTAAAGCATATAATTGACAGCAAGCTTAAATAATAGCGGCGCTAGGTAAACCTCTACCAGTCCGGCCCCCACCATGCAAAAAAGGACTAATACCATCAGCCCGCTGTAGACGACAAATTTTGGCCATACTAATACCTTTGAGTTGTTAAACCTTCTGGCCAAAAGGAGCGCAAAGGAAAGAGAAGCTACCCCTGCAATCAGCAACGCCGGAACCATCAGAATATTTTGCGGGAGAATAGCTGCAAGAGTTAAGATGATGCCTTGAGTACTTTGCTCTCTAGCAAGATACATGATTGTAAACCCAAGCGCAAACCCGCGCATAAAAATAATGGCCAACAGCACTGGGATACCAATAACCGTAAGACCCGATAAATACATAAACAGGATCAAGATGACATCTTCATATAGAACACTTCTAATCGCTTGCGGGGTATCAACCTCAAACACGCCAGCCTGCTGAAAAAGAAGATCCAGTTCCAAATTGAGCTGCTGCGCTTGATCAGCCTGCATTCTTCCAACCCCTGCGCAACCGGTTGCCTGCCCTAGGACAAATACTGCTAAAATTATTAAACAAACCGGCCACTTCTGCCGCAATATTGCAAGCAAAAATGACCGAAACGTATTGGCCACAGTCATCCCTCCCTTATATTTTAGTACTGCTTTCGATTATTTTATGGGTTGACCAGGCTTTTCATGACAAAACTTCCAATCATAGTATTTCCTGAAAAATCATATGATTAATAAATCAAATGGAAGGAGATTTAAAAAATGCGAG
>JAQVOX010000183.1 GCA_028702435.1 Desulfotomaculaceae bacterium
GACTACTACTTCACCGCTCGACAACTGGCCGGAAAGTTTGGTAATCTTAACTGTAACATTACCTTCAGCGCAATCTTTAGCGTCAACTGTAACAGTGATAGTCCCCTTATATTCTTCACCATTAGTTTTGGATTCTAAAGATACCTTAAATGTTTTATCATCAACGGGATCAACATCTAAAACCCCAATAGCTGGAGTATAATCGTTAAAATCCACGTCAATAATTTCAAGCCTGGCATTCTCAGAATCTATTACTTCTATAAGCGCTTCACTGTCACCTTGAATGGGATCAATATTGACCATGAATGTTCCGAGCTCCAGAACGGCTGCCCCAGCGGAATCGGGGTTGAATGCCTTGGTTGTAACCTGCTCATAAGATGTTCCCGCAAATGCCGACATCGGCAAGCACAGGGTGGCCAACATAGACAGCGCAACTAAAACTGATAAAAACTTTCTACGAATTTTCTTGTTCCTCACTTGTTTCCCTCCTAAAATTTTTATCTTCTCTGCGAAACACCGCGGGCTACCCCGTCGCAATGTCTCCGCAACCTCCTCTTTTAAAGCCCTTTCATCCCCCCTTTAAAAATAAATGCCTTGGCTGGGAATAAGCTGCGATACATTATTGCTTATTTCCAGCACCACCTTTAAAATTAAGGAAGTCAACGAGCAAAGTACATATTCTACATGTCGAGGCAGATTAATGACATGCAGTCTGTCTTTTCCTCCGTTGCTACCTGATTAGTTAGACAACCAGCCTACACCAAAAGTTCCATTAATAATTATAAAATTTTTTCCAATGGTATCCACCTTCATGCAAAACAAGTCGAATTAATTGACACCACATCTCCGTACACCTTATAATAATAATCGATCACAAATTAAAAATGCCAAGCTTCGCTAACAGCTTTATAAATTACTTTTCAATGAGCCTGCCGCAACCGGAACTTTCTCCGGACTTCCTGTGTCTAACAGGTTAAACGGGAGGTTTTATTATTATGTAAGGGGTGAACTTCCCGTGGGTGATACCAGATTACTGGTAAAAAGGGCAAAGAAAAATGATCTTTCCGCTTTTGAAGAGCTGGTACGCATCCACCAGAACAGGGTCTATGCACTCGGGTTGCAGCTTTCAGGCAACCGCGAGGATGCCCAGGACCTAGCACAGGAAGCATTTATTAGAGCCTACAGGGCCCTGGACAGTTTTCGCAACGAAGCTGATTTCGGCACCTGGCTGCACCGTATCACGGTAAATGTATGGTTGAATTTCAGGCGTAAAGAAGGAAAGCCGCAAATCTCCCTGGATGAACCCTACCAGGGTGAGGATGGCAGCGAAATTCGGCATGAGGTAGCCGGTGAAGACGATGATCCACTCCGGGCCTTGGAGCAGAAGGAGTTCAGAGGTCTGGTACGGGCAGCGCTGACGAGGCTTTCAGATGAGCACAGGACGGTGCTGGTACTAAGGGAAATAGAAGGATACTCTTATGAAGAAATGTCGCGTGTGTTGGGTTGTACACTGGGCACGGTAAAATCCCGGCTTAGCAGAGCACGCGTGGTAATGCGTAGCAAGATGACAGAACTGGCGCGGGAGGCAGGAGAGACCCTGACCGTGGGCGAGGGGAGAAGGTGATAGCAGATGGATTGCCGCGAAGCAAGATTATTAATAATGCCCCATCTGGACGGGGCGCTTTCGACAAGTGAGCAAGCAGTTCTAAAGGAACATGTGGCCGGCTGTAGGAAGTGCGCCCGGGAACTGGCATTGCACCAACGGCTTTCCGGAGTGGTACGGGAGATAGGACAGGAAGACCTGCAGGCGCCGCCGGAGTTGTGCGGTATGGTCATGAGTAAAATACGGGAGCAGCGCAAGAGCGCATTCCCATGGGCGCCGGGAGCATGGCGGAAGGCCATCGCTGCTGTGGCGGCGATACTGATTTTCGCGGGAGGTTCCGCAGGGGTAACTATCGGGTTGAAAGGCAGCGATAATATAGCAGTTGTTGAACCAAATACCCAGGGCCAAACCGACCATAACGACATAAGCAGTGCAGCCGGCCCTGATCAAAAAACGGGAATAAATGATGCGCGTGAAGACACAACTGAAACCGGGATGGAGATTAACCCCGGCGCCGGCATCATTACCCCGGACGACATACCGAACAACGAAGAAATAATAGATGCAGTTGCTCCTTCCGGAACAAGTCAAAACAGCAACAACCCATCTAATACTAATACTGCCGGTATGGCGGTTCAGGACAGTAGCAGTGTACTTTTAGACAGACAGATGAAAGTGACCAGTACCATTTTTAAGCTGGCAGTTGAAGACCTGGCTGATGCCAGGGCCAGGGCGGTGTCTATGGCAGCCGGCGCAGATGCTGCAACACAAGTATTTCCCGAGCAGAGCGGCGGTAAAAAGATTGTGGTATTAAGGTTGACTGTGGCATCAGATCGTACGGAGGGTTTGCTGGCAGGACTGGCCAAGCTGGGGACAATAGTTGAGAAGCACGACGAGAGCCGCGACATTACTTCCTTCTATAATAGTACAATGATACAATATAATGATTTACTAAGTAAAATAAGTACCAACACGAACACAGAGGAACGCCGGCAAATGGAAGCGCAGGCGAC
>JAQVOX010000184.1 GCA_028702435.1 Desulfotomaculaceae bacterium
TCCTGCCGGCGTGGCGGCTGCCGTCACCAGCTCATGCTCTGCCACACCGGACGGGGCTATAACTTACCAATGTACAAGCGACCCCGCCTACAATTACATGATGATGAACCTGGTTAACCTGTATGACTCCGGGCTGGTGGTGTTTCCGACCCACCGGCTGCTCAAGAACGTAACCGGCCTGGACAAAGCCCGGCTCCAGGAGCAGCTCAAAGAAAATTTTAATGTGTCGGAGCACACCCTCGCCCCGGACAGGAGTAATTTGCAGGCGCTTTTGAAACTGATGGCTGAACAGGCCGGCTTTGGCGCCGGTGCTGCCCACCGCCATGTATTCGGCCTGTACGCCGGGGAAAATAATTTTTATCTCCTCACGCTAAAGCACGAGGAGAACCTGAGCCAAATGATGCCACAGGGAAAATCCCCTGCCTGGCAGGGGCTGGACGTGGCAGTGCTGCATTCGTTAATTATCGAAAAATACCTGGGCATCGGCGGTGAGCTGATGGCAAGAGCGGAGCATATTACCTACACCCGCGAGGAGGCAAGCGCCCTGGCCGCTGTGGATGCCGGGGAGTTCCAGTTAGCCTTTTCCTGAACCCCACCCTGGTGGAAGAGGTCACTGAGGTAGCAATCAACGGGGAAAAAATGCCTCAGAAAAGCACCTTCTTCTATCCAAAGCTGATTACGGGGCTGGTGATAAACCAGTTATAGATAGACACGAACCAACAATTGGCTATCAGAAAAACTTAGAGAAACTCTACCTAAGCTCTTTGATTAAAAAGAGGTTTCGCAATCCAAACGCGAAACCTCTTTTTAATTAGCTTTTTGCTCACTGTTACGATGCCCTGTCCTTCATTAAAATAACCTTTACAGTCTGTAGAAGAATGGCCAGGTCCTTAGCCAGGGAGTATGACTTGGTATAAAGAAGATCATACTTTAGCTTATTCTCCGCGCTGGTGCTGTAGCGCCCGGCAATCTGGGCCAGGCCGGTGATACCGGACTTAACATTCATCCGGTAGGCATATTCAGGCGTTTCTTTAACTAACTCATTGACGAAGAAAGGTCTTTCCGGGCGCGGCCCCACGATGCTCATATCGCCCTTCAAAACGTTGAGCAGCTGCGGAAATTCGTCTAACCGAGCTGCGCGCAAAAAGCGGCCCACCCTGGTCACCCGCGGGTCATCTTCCGTGGCCAGCACCGGCCCGCTGGCCTTTTCGGCATTCACTACCATGGTGCGAAACTTGTAGAGATAAAAAGGCTTTTCCTGCAAAGTAAGGCGCTTTTGCCGGTATAAAACCGGCCCAGGCGAGTCTAGTTTAATGGCAAGGCCGGCCAGAAGGTACAAAGGAGCGCAAATCACCAGCACTGCCAGTGAAATGGCGATATCAACCACCCTTTTTATGATCAGGGATTCCTCGGATATTTTTAAACTGCCCACAGCAAACACAGGTATATCGTCCACCTGGTCCAGCCTGGCCTGGGCCAGCATAATATCATACAAATCAGGCACCAGAAACACCTTTTTGTCTTTAGCGACACAGGCATAAACCACCTCGGCCTTTTCCTCCTGAGCAAGAGCTGAGCAAATAAAAACCTGATCGGGCTGAACAAGGTCCAGGCACTTGCCAACCTCCGATATATCACCCAACACCGGCCAGCGGCCCCAAATGCCGCCGCGGGACTCCAGGCGATATCCCCTGGCTTCATCAACGATAAGCCCGGCTACTTTCAAGCTCCCGCCCGGCGCCGACTCCAGCTTACCGGCAAGATCGGCCGCCTCCCGAAGCTGCCCGGCCACAATCACCCGGCTGATCCCTTGCAGCCTTCTTTCCAGATGCCATACCGCCCTCCGCCAAACGGCCAGTAAAACGACCTGAATAAAGGGAGACATCAAGAGCACCGTACGTGGGAAGGAAAACCCACGTGATAGGAAGGATAAAGCCATAGCAGCCAGAGCCTGAAAAAACACGACACAAATCAGAGCAGCCAGCACCTCTCTCCAGCGCCAGCGGTAACTACCGTACAACCCGTAGAAATAAAATAGGGCAAGGGCGGATAAGGTCAGCCAGGGCCAGGTGGACAGGTAGGCGGCAAAGTTATAGGCGGGGAGGTTACCACCGTATCTGATTAAAAAGGCCAGGATATATCCCAAGTTGATCAGTGCCAGATCTACAAGTACAAGCCCTACCGTAAAAATTAATTTATTTTTATGTATCTCCATTTTTCAGTCTCCGGTGAACAATAAAAATATCATACTTGAGTTATTCCTTAAAATTCGTCATTATCAGGCAAATACCTTTTCATACCCAAACACTATTATTTGAAAATAAATCTATTCGTTGGATATTATGATAAATATAGTTCCCTGTACTTCTCAATCATTTTATTTATACTGAATAAATCACAGGCCCTTTGCCGGCCCAGTTTCCCCATCGAAAGGCGCCTGTCCTTATTTAATACCAGGTCCCGGAGAGCCTTTTCCGCAGCATCAAGGTCAAGCCCACCGATTAAATAACCGGTTTGTTCATGCACCACTAGTTCACTAACCCCCCCCACAGCGTTTGCCACAACCGGTTTACTCGCCAGCATGGCCTCAATTATGGTCAACGGAAGGCCTTCCC
>JAQVOX010000067.1 GCA_028702435.1 Desulfotomaculaceae bacterium
CTTGAAGGGATCGTTTGCCTGGCCCGGGAAGTTCTAGCCCGGGGCAGGGAAGCAGGTGTGCCCCTGGGGCGCTTACGGGTGACCGTCAGTGTTTCCTCCTTTGTGCCGAAACCACATACACCCTTTCAGTGGGAGCCCCAGGTGTCTTTGGCGGATCTCAAAGATAAACAGGCCTATCTAGCAGGTAAGCTTCGTGACCGGGGAATAGTTCTAAACTATCATGATGCGGGAGTGAGCTTTATTGAAGCTGTTTTTGCTAGGGGTGACCGGCGCCTGGGCCGGGTATTAGAAAAGGCCTGCGCATTAGGTTGTAAATTCGACGGCTGGTCGGAACTTTTTCGCCTGGACCGGTGGCTTGAAGCTTTCCAGGAATCTAATCTCGACCCGGCATGGTATGCCGGCAGGCGTTATAATTATGAGAGTATACTGCCCTGGGACCATATCAGTGCCGGGGTGTCTAAGCGGTTCCTGATGCAGGAACACCGCCGCGCCCTAGCCGGAATAACTACAAAAGACTGCCGTGCCGGATTGTGTACCGGTTGCGGGCTATGCCCCGGCCTGGAAGTGGGGCCGGTTTTTGCGGGGAGGGGTGAGTTCGATGCCCAGTTACCGGGTACAGTACAGTAAAGAGGGAACAGCCCGTTATATATCTCATCTGGATTTACTGAGGTCATTTGAGCGGGCAGGCAGGCGGGCCGGGTTGCCCCTGGCCTTTACAAAAGGCTTCAACCCTCACCCAATAATTTCTTTTGCCGCCCCGCTGGGCGTGGGTACAGCCGGGGAGGCGGAATACGCTGACTTTAAATTAAAAACAAATGTCTCGGCCGGTGAAGTCTTGCAGGCGCTTTCCGGTGCTTTGCCGGAAGGGATCCGGGTACTTGAAGTCCGTTCGATTTTGGACCGGTCACCAGCTTTGATGGCTGGTGTTGAGCGTGCTACCTACAGTGCCAGAGCTAAACTCAAATACCCGCTTGATCAGCAAAAATTAGATGATATTATCACAGCTTTTATAGATCGCCCAGAGATATGGGTGGAAAGAAAGAATAAAGCCGGGAAAAAAAAGAAGTATGATATCCGCCCTGGTATTTTTGCCATTTCGGCCAGGTCCCAAAATGATACAATAATTATTGAGGCGGAGCTAAAAGCAGGTAGCAATGGCAATATCCGATTTGAAGAAGTAATCGAGGCTTTACAGGCCAGCAGTTCCCTGCCTTTAAGTGGAAGGTTTGTACTGAACAGAACTGGAATATTTACATTGGAAGGGCAAGTAAAAAAGACACTTTGGTGAATGCCGAGGGGCCCAGGTAAGAGAGGAAAGGTTTTTATGCTAAAGGAGATTGTTGTTAATATAACTGAAGAAGAAAGCAGGGTTGCTGTTTTAGAAGATAAAGTACCTGTGGAGATATATATAGAGCGTTCGGTCAACCAGCGCCTGGTGGGCAATATATTTAAAGGACGGGTTGAAAATGTGCTGCCAGGCATGCAGGCTGCTTTTGTCAATATTGGACTAGAAAAAAATGCTTTTTTGTACGTAGAAGATGCACTGCAGGCCAGGTCCATTGAAGGGAGCGGTCAGGCAGGCTTGGCGCTTGGAATTAACATTTGTGATATTCTAAAACAAGGGCAGGAAGTGGTTGTACAAATTGTAAAGGAACCCATCGGCACCAAGGGGCCAAGGGTTACCACCCATATCACTTTGCCGGGTCGATATCTGGTTCTCATGCCTGCTGTTGATTATATTGGTATTTCCCGACGGATAGAATCGGAAAAAGAGCGGGAACGCTTAAAAGATATTGCTTCTAGGATCAAGCCTGAAGGTATCGGCGTTATTGTCCGGACGGTGGCCGAGGGAATTGAAGAAGAAGATTTTTACCAGGATGTTAACATTTTAACTAAGCTATGGCGAAAAATCCTCAGTAGATCTACTCACGGGCCGGTGCCGAACCTGTTGCATAGAGATCTAGTGTTGGTACAGCGCATCTTGAGGGATGTTTTTACAGAAGACGTCGACCGCCTGATCCTGGATTCGCGCTATGAGTATGAGAAGGTGCTTGACCTTTTAGATATTATCGACCCCTACTTAAAAGTAAAAGTATTTTATGATGATCGTGAGGATATTTTTGAAGAATACGGTGCTGAACAGGAAATCGAAAAATCACTCAAGCGGAAAGTCTGGCTGAAATGCGGTGGCTACTTGGTGATTGACCAGGCCGAAGCACTAACGGCAGTAGATGTAAATACCGGCAAGTATGTGGGAACCACCAACTTGGAAGACACCGTGCTTAAAACCAACCTGGAGGCTGCTAGGGAAATCGCCAGGCAGCTTCGATTGCGTGACATCGGTGGTATTATCATTGTTGATTTTATTGATATGACGAAAGAAGGGCACCGCCAGGAAGTGCTGCAAGCTTTGGAAGAAGAAATAAAAAAAGATAAAACTAAGACCAATATCCTAGGCATTACCCAGCTTGGTCTGGTGGAGATGACCCGCAAAAAAATACGGCCAAGCTTGTCAGAGGTAATGCAAAAGCCTTGTCCCTATTGTGAGGGAAGGGGAAAGGTGCTTTCTGAGGAGACGTTAGGCATTCACTTTAAAAATCAAATATATAACATGGCTCGTCAAACTTCGGCGGATACCATTCTGGTAGAAGCTAACCCGCTTGTAGCGGCAAGATTAATCGGCAGCGGTGGTGTCAACCTGCGGGATTTAGAAAATAAAACAAATAAGAGCCTGTATATCCGCGGCTCGGCTGCTCACCATATTGAATCGGTTACAATTAAACCAATCCAGGATAACGACAAATTTCAAGCCAATACTCTACCGGTAAAACCGGGTGATGTCCTGGAGGTTAAGGTAGAGGAACCTCATGTATCTAATTTGAATGACGGTATTGCCCGGATTAATGGGTTTATTCTGAATATTGAGGGAGGCGGGGGGTTAGTGGGTGAGACCATCCCGGTAGAAGTGGGCAAGGTATTCCGGACTTATGCTAAAGCCCGGCCGGTGAGGTCTTTATAACTGCCGGAAATAGCACCGTGCAGTGCCAGGCTTATTGGAAAAAGTAATCAAGGAGAGTCTAAATGGCCAAAGACCCAAAAAAAGATTGGTGATTAAAGTAATCGGTGAATAGAAGCCTTGACATTTTATATTGATATGTTAAAATTTTATGTCGTAGGTGTTTGTACCTGCAGTAGTACCGCTCGGGACAGGTTTAAGCTTAAAGTTTAAACGGGGTTTACCTCCCGTACCTGAATTCCGGCGAGTCCTGAAATTACGGGGAGGGTATTTAATGTATGCGATTATTGAGACTGGCGGCAAACAGTACCGGGTACAGGAGGGTGATACACTCTATATCGAGAAGTTGCCTGCGGAGTCTGATGAGACGGTGGAAGTGAACAATGTTCTGGCTGTGGTTAAAGATGGCGAACTCAAAGCCGGTAGCCCGCTGGTCGAGGGAGCTAAAGTGTTATTAAAAGTAGTCCGGCACTGTAGAGGCAAAAAGATCATCGTTTTTAAGTATAAGGCCAAAAAAAACTACCGGCGCAAGCAGGGTCATAGGCAGGCATTTACCCAGGTTACTGTAGAAAAAATTGAGGCTTAACCATTTGTAAATCTTAAAATATTGATCAGGTTTAGTTGGAGGTGAGTAATTTGGCACACAAGAAAGGTGTAGGCAGCTCACGAAATGGCCGTGATTCACAGCCAAAGATGCTTGGCGTGAAGAGAGCGGACGGTCAGTTTGTATTAGCCGGCAGCATCCTGGTCCGCCAGCGCGGCACAAGGATTCACCCGGGCATTAACGTCGGCAGGGGCAGGGATGATACCCTATTTGCAACGGTTGACGGCATTGTTTGTTTTGAGCGAAAGGGCCGGGACAAAAAAACTGTTAGTGTGAACCCGCCGGAGGCAGCAGTTGTATAGGTTTTGAAATAAGCGGTCCCAGACAGGGGCCGCTTATTAATTGGACAACGGGTTTCTAACGGGCATGATGCAATTGCAAAGAAATGGGGCGTGGGCTTGAATCTTGATAATTTTGTGGAAATTGTCCAGGTGCAAAGGCACGATTTTTTAAATCACTTGCAAGTTATTTCGGGGTTGTTGCAGCTAAATAAAGTTGAGCGGGTGCAGGAGTATATCAGCCAGGTAAGCATGGAGATCGCGAGGTTGAGTAAAACAAGCCAGGTAAAAATTCCAGCGGTCACCCTGGCCCTGCTGTCAAGCTTAAATGAAGCTGCAAAATATCAGATAGATATTGAGTTAATAATTAATTCAAATTTTGCCGAGTGCGCGGTTTTAGATAGTGTGGTTGGGGAAGCAATTGAGCACTCTGTTGGCTGTGCCCTTGATGCAATGTCCTCACCAGAAATTAAGGGTAGAAATCTAGATGTTGTTTTTAGCGAAAATAGTAAAAAATGTACCTGCCGCTTGCTTTTCCCTGAACCACCGCAGATTAATTTAGACGAGTTTGAAGCCAGGCTTGCCCCAATAGGGGAACTTTTGAGTCGGCACGGGGGGAGAGTTAATCTGGCCATGACAAATAGTGGTATAGAAATATTTTTAAGTTTTCCTCGCAAATAAGTTAAAAATGGTTAAACTATTAGCAGGTGAGTATGATGTTTTATGATCAAGCAAAAATATTTGTTAAAGGTGGAGACGGAGGAAACGGTTGTGTTGCCATGCGCCGGGAGAAGTATGTTCCTAAAGGCGGTCCCTGGGGCGGCGATGGGGGAAGCGGAGGGGATGTGGTTTTGCGTGCCGACGAGGGACTACGCACGCTAATCGATTTTCGCTACAAAAGGCACTATAAGTCTGAACGTGGCCGACACGGTGAGGGTAAAAATAGGCATGGCGTCTCAGGAGACGACCTAATTATCCGATTGCCTGTAGGCACTTTGATCAGGGATGCTGATACTGGCGCAATGATTGCAGACCTGGTCAAGAATGGCCAGGAGGTCGTGGTAGCCCGGGGTGGTCGGGGTGGCCGGGGCAATGCCCGCTTTGCCACCCAAAATAATAAAGCGCCAAGGATGGCTGAAAAGGGCGAGCCGGGCGAAGAACTCTGGCTAAACTTGGAACTCAAGCTGCTGGCAGATGTAGGGTTAATCGGGTTTCCTAACGCAGGTAAGTCTACCTTGATTTCCATGGTATCAGCGGCCAGGCCGAAGATAGCTAGTTACCCTTTTACGACGATTAGCCCTAACCTTGGTGTAGTGCAACTAGAAGATGGATGCAGCTTTGTTATAGCCGATATACCGGGTCTAATCAAGGGTGCTCATACTGGCACCGGGCTTGGTCACGATTTTTTGCGTCATGTAGAACGCACCCGATTGCTGATCCATGTTCTTGATACAGCGGGCAGTGAAGGACGTGATCCGGTAGATGATTTCCAGGTAATCAACCGGGAACTGGCTCTGTACAATCCTGTTATCGGTAAGAAACCTCAAGTGATTGCGGCCAATAAGATTGATTTAGACGGTGCAGCGCAAAACCTGACCAGGTTAAGAGATAATTACGGAGACCGGTATGAAATTTTTCCGGTGTCAGCTATCTCCGGTAGTGGCCTAAATGCGCTAATGTATAAAGTGGCAGGCTTGCTGGAGGAACTACCCGATGAACTTACCTCTGTTGTAGAAACCCAAGAACCGGCTATACACCAGTTACAGCCGCGATTTACAATCAGCCGTGAAGAAGGTTACTTTATTGTCGGAGGAAAAGAAGTCGAGCGACATGTAGCAATGGTTGATCTGAATCTGGAGGAGTCCGTTGAGCGCCTGCAAAGAATACTTAATCGGATGGGAATCGATAGCGCACTAAAAGACGCTGGGGCTAAGGAAGGTGATACCGTTAGGATAGGTAAATTCGAATTTGAGTATATAAATTGAACCGGCACAACTGATGTCCGGTATTTCGGCTTTCAACAGCCGCTTAATATGTGGTATACTATTCAGGGTCTAGACAATAACAGTTAACCATAAGCGAGGCAATATGGGGGAACAACAGCACATTTTTCAAATATTTAAACGGGTTGTCGTGAAAGTAGGCTCCAGTTCAGTCAATTATCTAAATGGCAAGCCCAACATGTCTCAAATAGAGAGTTTAGTACGTCAACTGGTTGATTTATATAATCAGGGCAAAGAAGTGCTTCTGGTCACTTCAGGAGCAGTAGGTGCCGGTTCCGGCAGGTTAGGTCTAAAAGGCCGTCCTAAGACCATACCGGAAAAACAGGCTGCTGCCGCTATCGGCCAGAGTATATTGATGCACATATATGAAAAAATATTCGCTGAATATGGTGTAACTGTAGGGCAGGTGCTGCTAACCAAAGAAGATTTTTCAGACCGGCGCCGTTTCTTGAATGCAAGGAATGCCTTGTGCACCCTGCTTCGGTTTGGTGTGATTCCGGTGATCAATGAGAATGACACTGTGGCCGTAGATGAAATCAAACTGGGTGACAACGATAACCTTTCAGCACTGGTTGCAGGATTGGTTGACGCTGAAATATTGTTTTTGCTTTCTGATGTGGACGGTCTTTATACTGCAGACCCCCGCAAAGATCCCGCTGCCCGGCTGATTGATGATATATATGAAATAACTCCGGATATCGAGGTGTTGGCCGGGGAGGCCGGTAGCTGTATGGGGACCGGCGGGATGGCTACCAAATTGCAGGCTGCCCGGATTGCCATGCATTCCGGAGTGGTTACAATTATTGCCGGAGCCGGGAAGAAGGACGTACTGCGCAGGGTTATATCCGGCGAAAGGGATCGGACGGTTTTTTGGCCACTAGAAAATAAACTTGAAAACAAAAAACAGTGGATCGCTTATAGTTCTACCGTGCATGGAAAAATATTTATAGATAAAGGGGCGGCCCGGGCGCTATTAGGCCAGGGTAAAAGTCTGTTGCCCTCTGGTGTAATTGGAGTTGAGGGTGTTTTTGAGCTCGGGAATACAGTAAGTATTATTGGCCCGGACGAGCTGGAGCTGGCTAGGGGACTTGTTAATTACTCTTCTAGTGAGATAGAAATAATAAAAGGGCTTCAAACTAGAGACATCGCCAGTCTTCTGGGACACAAGGACTATGATGAAGTGGTGCACCGCAATAACATGGTAATGAACATTTAATTTCATATTAGTGCTATGGTTTATTTGGTGCAACATAGAGCAGCCCGTATTACTGATTTCTGGATACGGGTAAAGAATTATACAAGGGCCGACATTTTACTTGATTTTCGTAGAGTAAAATTGTAAAATTTCAAATATGAGGAATACTAATAACCATGTCTCTAAAATTGGAATCATGGGCGGAACATTTGACCCAATTCATTATGGCCACTTGGTTTCTGCCGAAGGGGCAAGAGATGAAGTAGGATTGGAGCAGGTTATATTTGTTCCGACTGGCAGACCGCCTCATAAATTTGGCTATAATATAACAAATCCACGGGATCGTTATTTAATGACAGTGCTGGCAACGGCCTCCAACAATTATTTTCAGGCCTCTTCTATTGAAGTTGACCGCCCGGGTTTTTCTTATACAATTGATACAGTGCAATCTGTAATAGAGATGCATCCAAGTGCACAAATTTATTTCATCACCGGGGCAGATGCCGTTTTAGATATATTAACCTGGAAAAGCGTTGAAGTGTTGCTAAATATATGCTACATTATTGCCGTAACCCGACCAAACTACCAGTTAGACAAGTTGTGGGATAAGCTTGGTGATATTCTCCATTGTCCACAAAAAAGGATTCTAAGTATGGAAGTTCCGGCGCTGGCAATATCCTCAACGGATATTAGAAGGCGTGTTCATGAGGGAAGGACGATAAAATATCTACTTCCTGAATCTGTAGAAGACTATATAGCCAAACATAAACTGTATAAACATTAATATTTGGAAAATCTTTGTCCGGCTAACATTGCATTAGGATATGTCCTTTTGCAGATAATAGCTCTATTAAAAGTTTCGTAAGGGAGAGAGGTGATTATTTAATGTCGCGTACGCTGTATGTAGGAAATCTGCCGTGGGCTACAAAAGCTGAAGATCTTGCCGACGCTTTTTCAGTACATGGTGAGGTTGTGAGTAGCCGCGTTATTACTGATCGTGAGACAGGTCGCTCTCGTGGCTTTGGTTTTGTTGAAGTCCGGGATGAGGATGCAGAAACTATGATTGCTGCAATGAACGGGACTGATCTTAATGGCAGGATTATTACCGTTAATGAAGCAAAGGCACGGGAAGAACGATGAGATAGAAAACCTCCATTAGGGAGGTTTTCTCTTGGTCTTTAATTAAATTCTATTTTAAATTACAATAAGGAGGAGTGACATTGTCTTTAAGTCCACAGGCAATGGTTAATATTGCGGTGCAGGCGGCAAAAGACAAAAAGGCACAAGACCTTATCGTTCTTGATATTGCTGAGATATCAATTATTGCGGACTATTTCGTTATTTGCAGTGGACGCTCTAACATTCAGGTACAGGCAATTGCGGAAAATGTCCAGGAAGCGCTTGAAAAAGAAGGTGTAACTGCTCTGCGCCGGGAGGGCCTTAGGGAAGGTACCTGGGTACTGCTAGACTATGGTGATGTCATCGTACACGTCTTTCAGGAAGCCGAGCGGCAGTTTTATAAGCTTGAACGCCTGTGGGGTGACGCACGGGTAGTGGAAGTTCCTGTTAATATTTAAAGTCCGGACAGGTACATACCAAAAACTAACAGCAGCTAACAGAATAAATGACCAAGCAAAAACCTCTCTTCTCGAACAGAGATAAGGAGGTTTTGTCTTTTGTAACAGCGGCTAGCCTTGAGTAAAATAAATTTTTATGATAAAATCTGCAAATGGATAAATAAGCCTAGCTAAAATAATAAGTAAAAATTAACCTAACTTAACTTTGCTGGTAAGGAGGTTGCATATTGAAGGAGAAGTATAACTTTCAAGAAATAGAAAAAAAGTGGCAGGCCAACTGGGCTGCGAGTGATCTCTGTGTTGTTCCTGATTTTTCCAAGCGACCTAAGTATTATTGTTTAGAGATGTTTCCCTATCCCTCAGGGAAGTTACATATGGGGCATGTGCGAAATTATTCTATTGGTGATGTGGTTGCCCGCTTTAAGACGATGGAAGGCTATAACGTACTTCATCCGATGGGCTGGGATGCTTTTGGGTTGCCGGCTGAAAATGCGGCAATAAAGCATGGCAATATTCACCCGGCGGACTGGACTGTAGACAATATCGACAGTATGCGCGCGCAGCTTAAGCAACTGGGGTTTAGCTATGATTGGAACAGAGAGATTGCTACCTGTCATCCGGAATATTATCGCTGGAACCAATGGCTGTTTCTCCAGTTGTTTCATCAAGGCTTGGCCTATAAAAAATATGCTACGGTTAATTGGTGTCCTGACTGCGCTACGGTGCTTGCCAATGAGCAAGTGAAAGACGGAGGCTGTGAGCGGTGTAGAACGCCGGTGGAAAAGCGGGAGCTAGCCCAGTGGTTTTATAAGATTACCCAATATGCAGAGCAATTGCTTAAGGATCTAGATCTGCTGGAAGGCTGGCCCGATAAGGTGAAGACCATGCAGGAGCACTGGATTGGTCGAAGTGAAGGCACCGAGATTGACTTTAAAATTGACGGCAGAGATGAGACCATCACTGTTTATACCACCCGCCCGGATACTATCTTTGGGGTAACCTATATGGTCTTGGCCCCGGAGCACCCGCTGGTGGAAAAACTAGTTGCAGGTACCGGACGAGAGCAGGAAATTAAGGAATTCGTACGCAAGGTGCAGAATTTAAGCGAAATAGATCGCACCTCAAACGAAGTGGAAAAAATCGGCCTTCCTACCGGAGCTTACTGTATCAACCCGTTGACCGGGGAAAAAGTGCCGGTGTTGATTGGTAACTACGTTTTACTCGAGTACGGCACCGGCTGTGTGATGGGTGTGGCGGCACATGACCAGCGGGACTTTGAGTTTGCCAAGAAGTACAATTACCCGGTCCGGGTAGTGATCCAGCCGCCCGGCGTAGAGTTGGATCCAGATTCCATGGAGGGTGCCTATGAAGAAGATGGCATTCTGGTTAACTCCGGCCAGTTCAACGGGATGCCCAATACCGAGGCGATTAAAGCAATTACCACTTATCTGGAACAGACCGGACACGGCAGATTCCGGATAAACTTCCGGCTTAGAGACTGGCTGATTTCCCGTCAGCGTTACTGGGGTGCGCCAATTCCGATTATATACTGCGATCAGTGCGGGACCGTGCCTGTCCCTGAAGCTGATCTGCCGGTGTTGCTGCCCAAGGAAGTTGAATTTACACCGACCGGCCGATCCCCGCTGGCAGATTGCCCTGATTTTGTTAACACCGTTTGTCCGGTATGCGGCAAGCCGGCTAAGCGGGAGACCGATACAATGGATACTTTTATGTGTTCTTCCTGGTATTATTACCGCTACACCAGCCCGCGTGAAAAAGATGGTCCGTGGAATAAGGCCAAGGTAGACAATTGGCTTCCGGTTGATCAGTA
>JAQVOX010000068.1 GCA_028702435.1 Desulfotomaculaceae bacterium
CTTGGATAGTAGGGGAAAAAGGTATGGTTGTTCCACCCGGCAATCCCGTAAAACTAATGAGAGCGTGGTCTACTTTGCTGAATTTACCGGATGAAGACTATCTGGCCATGACTAAGGCTTCACGGCGGCACATGATCGACAACTATAATCTTGATGTGCTTTATAAAAAAACCTTTCAAGCACTTTTGGATTTACAGACGCTTAATAATTAACAGCAAAAAAGAGGGGGTCGCTAAATGTGTGGCATAGCGGGTTTTGTTGATTTCACCGGACAAAACGGAAATGAGCAGCTGTGGGCTATGGTGAGACGGATGTCCGGCACAATTTGCCACCGCGGCCCTGATGATGAGGGAGCATGGGCGGATGAAAATGCCGGTATTGCCTTGGGGCACAAGCGCCTGGCTATTGTAGATCTTTCTCCGGAGGGCCACCAGCCGATGCTCTCCGCACATGGCCGCTATGTTATGGTATTTAACGGGGAGGTTTATAATTTTCTGGAATTACGGCGGGAACTTGAAGGCTTTAATCATAGTTTTCGGGGATACTCGGACACCGAGGTCATGCTGGCGGCTATTGAGCAATGGGGGCTGAGACAGGCAGTAAAACGCTTTATCGGGATGTTTGCCTTTGCCCTGTGGGATCGCCAAGAGCAGTTGCTTTACCTGGTGCGTGACCGGTTGGGAATCAAGCCTTTGTACTACAGCTGGTTGGGCAAGGCCTTTGTCTTTGGGTCGGAACTAAAGGCTCTGAAAGCTCATCCGGAATTCAGGGCTGAAGTTAACCGGGATGCTGTGGCCTTGATGTTGCGCCATAACTATATTCCCGCCCCTTATTCCATTTATAAGTCTACCTATAAGCTCCTGCCAGGGACAATTCTGAGCATTGACATAGCAAATCCGGGCAATACCTCTACACCAGTCCCGTACTGGTCAGTCAAACAAGTCGCCGAGCGGGGTACTGCCGATCCCTTTAGCGGGTCGGAGGATGAGGCTATCAGCCATTTGGATGCAATCTTACGTGATGCTGTCAGGCTGCATATGGTATCTGATGTACCCCTGGGCGCGTTTCTCTCAGGCGGCGTAGATTCCTCCGCAATTGTGGCGCTGATGCAGGCTCAGTCAGTGCGCCCGGTTAAAACTTTTTCTATCGGCTTTTATGAGCAGGGCTACAACGAGGCAGGATACGCCAGGGCAGTAGCCGATTATTTAGGCGCCGAACACAATGAGTTATACGTCACACCGGAGCAGGCTATGGCGGTTATTCCTGAAATGCCGGACCTATATGATGAACCATTTTCCGACTGCTCACAGATCCCTACCTTCCTGGTTTCAGAACTGGCCCGGCGTCATGTGACCGTGAGTTTATCAGGTGACGGAGGAGACGAGCTTTTCGGGGGATATAATCGTTATTTTAGGGGTTGGAATATATGGAGGAATATGGTGAGGATTCCCGCCGGATTGAGGTGGGTATTGGCCGGTGCTATGACCACTTTTAGCCCCCTGGCGCGGGAGTCACTATTCTTTGAAAGGTTACAAAAGCTGGCCGGAATTATAGTGGCAGACAGCCCCGAGGCCATGTACCACTGCCTGCTGTCCCAATGGAGAAACCCGGCTGAAGTGGTGATTAACTCCACTGAGCCTCCGACGTTATTCACAGAGCGTGATTCCTGGGCGGATCTACCTGATTTCACCCGGCGGGTAATGTATCTGGATACTGTGACGTATTTACCTGACGATATCCTTACCAAAGTAGACCGGGCCAGCATGGGGTTAAGCCTGGAAGCCCGTGTGCCCTTTTTGGACCACCGGGTGGTGGAGTTTGCCTGGAGGGTGCCCCTGGCGATGAAGGTAAAAAACGGACAGGGGAAGTGGCTGCTTCGACGCGTGTTGGAGCAATATGTACCCGGTGATTTGACAGAACGGCCTAAAATGGGGTTTGAGGCGCCTATCGGCAACTGGCTGCGAGGTGCATTAAGGAATTGGGCGGAGGATTTGTTAAGTGAGGCCCGCCTAAAGCAGGAGGGTTATTTACGACCTGAGCCGATCCGGAGATTGTGGAAAGAACACCTGTCGGGCAAAAGAGACCGGTGGTACTACCTGTGGGACGTTTTAATGTTTCAGTCCTGGTTGGATAAGAAACACAAAGTAAAAATAATAAATTAATCAGGTGTCTTTAATGAGGAATTTTATTAAAAGGTTATGGTCGGGACTTCCTTTTTTTCTAAAAGAAATCTCATATTTAATTTCTAGATTTACGCCGTTTTTTATTGCGAGGCCAAGGTCGGTATATATTTCTTTTTACGATCTTGTTTGTGATGGCTTGTGTATTATGTGCAGCGCTGGTATCGCTAAGAAAAAAGGCATAAAGAGAAATGCATCGACAGAACCTATTTCCGGAGAAAAGTTTGCTCAGTTAATTAAGCAGCTGAAGAAACTCTCAGGCAAAAGTATACTTCTATCTTTTACAGGAGGAGAGCCATTATTATATAAGCCTCTTTTTGAAATATTAGATCTTTGCAGGAAAGAAAAAATAAAATTCTCTTTTACTACTAACGGATATTTGCTCAACGATCGCAACATAAAGAAAATAATTGACTCCAAGCTGTTTAATATTGGGATTTCTATTGAATCACTTAATCCTGAAATAAATGAGATAATGAGACCTGTTCCTAATGGTACAAAAAAGACTCTAGAAGGAATTGACAAACTAATTACTGAACGGGATAAGTCGAAATCAGATTTATCCATAAATTTAAAATGTGTAATAACCCAACTAAACTACCATACAATACCGGATTTAGTAAAAAGATATGGAAAAATAAAGGGCGTTTTTATTACTCCTCAGCCTTATAATGAATTTGATGTACCTGAAGTGGCCGAAAAACTTTGGGTGAAGGATACCGGTAAGTTTAGAGAAATGATAAATGAGCTTATTTTATTGAAAGAACAGGGTTATTCAATAAATGCTGATTTAGATACATTAAAGGGTTTTATTACTTACTTTGAGTCTGGTTTGGATGAACATGGGAGTTATAGCCGGGATTTATTAAAGCAATCAATGAAAGATAGATTAACATCTAATGACTGTACTATTGGCTATTCAACCATTTTCATTTATTCAGATCATGGTGAGCTAACTTATTGGTTATGTCCATATATGGATTCAATTGGACAACTTAGTGAAGGAAAGACGCTGGAAGGGATCTGGTTCAGCAAAAAAGCGATGAAGGTACGGGAACAAACCAGGAAGTGTTTGCGTTATTGTAATCTATCATGTACCAGAAAGCAGCCCTTGCTGGATAAAATATTAATATATCTTAGAATTAAATGATATTAATTCAATTAATCTTAACAAAACGTTGAAATATTAATTTTCGTCCAGGGAAAGTTGAGGATTTATTTTGTTGTTTGTGGGTTGCTGTTGAGATGAACCTGCGAAAAAAGGTTTTACAAGGTGGCGCATACCTCGCGGTCAGACAGGGGCTTGGTCTGATTATTGGCCTGGGTGGGGCCTTGCTTCTTACCCGGATCATCGGCCCGGAAAATTATGGCCTTTACTCCGCGGCTTTAGGCATAGTGGGGTATATGGGAAACTTGACTGGCCTGGGCATAAACGTATATATCGTCAGGCGGGAGGCTGAACCCAATATTAGTGTCTACCATCAGGCTTTTACCCTGATGTTGATCACGGGGGTGTCGGGTATGCTGCTGGGGGTTGCTGCCATACCGCTGCTTCAGGTGTGGCTGCAAAACCCGGCCTTTATTCCCCCCCTGTTGGTCATGTTGCTGGCGTTACCGTTGACGGCTATGGCCGGTCCGGCCATGGCCCGGCTGGAACGGGATCTGAATTACAGATCAGTAGCGATAGTAGAGCTGGCGGGGCAATTTATTTACTATGGTATTGCCCTGTCATTGGCTTGCCTTGGCAAAGGAGTATGGGCGCCGGTTATGGCCTTTTTAACCGGCCAATTTTTTTTACTTACCGGCGCTTGTATCCTGTCCCGTCTGATTCCCCGCCCGTACTGGTCTACGGCTTTAGTTAAAGAGATGGTCGGATACGGCGCCGGGTATTCTGCTTCGATTTGGGTGTGGCAGCTTCGGACACTGGTAAACCCGGTGATTGTTGGCCGGTACGCCGGGCCGGAGGGCGTGGGATACGTGGCTTTAGCGATCCGCCTGGTGGAGGCTCTAAGCTTTATCAAGGGAGCCACCTGGCGGCTTTCTATCGCTGCGTTTGGTAAAATACAGGGGGATTATACCCGTTTAAAGCGAGCCCTGGAAGAGGCCATGGTCTTGCAGGTTTTAGCCCTTGGACCTTTGCTGGCAGGCTTCGCCTGTATTGTTCCATGGGTGCTGCCTGTACTCTTTGGGGAACGGTGGAATACCGTTCTCTTTATTTATCCCTTTATTGCCGTTAGTTATCTATTGAATGCGGTGTTTAGTATGCATTCTTCGGTACTCTACGTCCTTCAGCGCAATAGGGAGGTAACCTGGTTTCATATTGCGCATATTTTGCTGTTTGCCGGTGGCGCCTTTTTATTTTTGCCCCGGTTTGGTCTGATCGGTTATGGTGCGGCAGAATCTCTGGCTTTGTTAAGTTATCTTGTCATACACTGCCAGATCCGCAGACTATTCCATGTTTCTTACATGAGGGCTTTCCCATGGCTAATTTCCTTTCCACCGCTATTTTTTACCTCCATTTTCACCTTGCCGGCAGGCATATTGCTGGGGATAGCGTTCGGGGTGGTACTGGTTATACCAAAATTTAGAAAGGAGGTATTGGAATATACCAGAGTCATCAAATTGAGGAATTAATTTATAGGCAGGCCTGGCTTGATTATATTGTTAATGAAACTAAGGGAGGCACTTTAAATATTAACAAACAAAAACAGAACCCTGCTCTGTGGGAGCAATTAGCAACAGTCATGGTCCTGTTTCTTTCAACAGGTGCGGTTGTTTCGCTATTAGGCAGGGAAAGTGTGGTACTTTTGGGCTTTACTCAAGAGGTCATCTTACAGGGTTTATGGCTTGGTTTTTATGGAATTATCTTTTTTCTGCTGCTTTTAAATTGGCGGCAAATTATTATTAACGGCAAAAATGACCGATTACTTTGTTTGCTGGTAGGGTTGACTTTCCTTTCCGTCATTTGGACGGAGGTCCCTGTTGTGACCGTGCGTTGCAGTTTATTCATTTTAGCTACCACAGCCTTTGGAATATATCTTGCTATCTGCTATACACGACAGCAGTTACTGAATTTGCTGGTGTGGACATTTGGTCTAAGTGCCGTCATCAGCCTCGGGTTGGCCTTTTTTCTGCCCGAGTATGGCATTCATCAGGATAGTGGCGCCTGGCGCGGTATTTACGGCCATAAAAATGGGCTTGGCTGTTGCATGGCCTTAGCTGCCCTGGTATGTCTATTGTATTCGTTCAGTCACGTAAAAAAACGTTTAGTGGGATTGGGCTTTTGCGGTATTTCTATAGCCTTGTTTTTATTAGCTAAGTCAGTAACAGCTCTGCTGGTTTTTTCCCTGATTTTGCCGGTGCCCTTATTTTTGTTGTTAGGTTACCGTTTGACACGTAGTTTTTCAATTAGCCGGGTATATTTGATTCTCTTAATAATGCTGGTGCTTGGGTGTGCAGCGGTCTGGCTGGTCAATAACTTGGATATTGTGTTGGCTATGTTGGGACGGGATATAACCATGACTGGCCGTACCAGGCTCTGGCAAGCGCTTGGCGAAATGATCCGGCAGCGCCCGTGGCTGGGGTATGGTTACGGCGCCTTCTGGCTGGGCTGGGAAGGGCCTTCCAGCTATGTATGGCAGAGTATTTCCTGGCAACCTAAAACTGCCCATAACGGTTACCTGGATTTGTGGTTACAGCTTGGTGCGGTTGGTGTAGCAGTTTTTTTATGCTCATTATTTACTAATCTGTTTAAGGCTTTGGTTCTATTGCACAGGGAAAATAATTTAGAGAAAGTGTTCCCCCTGTTATTGATTTTCTTTATGATGCTTCTCAATATACCCGAAAGTTTTATCCTCGTCCGTAACTCTATATTTTGGATTTTATACGTTGCTGTCTCCATTCAATTAAATAATGATTACTCCAGTCTGAAGTGTTCATCTACCCGACCTTTTAATTCTATGCCGGATAAGATCAACCATTCCAGCGATTAAACCTTTTTTTCTTATCTAACCATCGATCATAATGAGTGAAATGGTAAAGGCCACCCCTTAAGATGCCTTAAGGGGTGGCCTTTACCATTTCACAAGCTTTTAGATGCGATTACCTATTAACTTTATAGCAGCCACACGTTATTACTTAAATAGCATGCCCTTATCTGAATGACCGCCGGCTGGTTATGCTGCCTCTATAAACTCAAAAAGAATATTAAAACAATCACCGAAAAATGGGAATGGAATAGACTAACAAAAAGTGTTGATCCTGAACATCATTTAGAGGTGTTTTTTGTTGAAGAAAATCAAATTCGCTCTGACGGGGTGCGGGAACATGGCTGCAAAACACGCAGAGGCGATAGCCGCTTTACCTGACTGCGAACTGGCTGCGGTTTACGATATTGATCAAGCGCCGCTTCAGCAATTCGCCGGAAAATACGGGGCCAGGGCATATGCTGATTACCTCCTGCTACTGGAGGATCCTGATCTTGATGTGATCAGCATTTGTACGCCCAGTGGTCTCCATGCCTCTATGGGTGTCGCTGCGGCCAGGGCAGGGAAGAACGTCCTGGTGGAAAAACCCATGGCCTTAAGCCTGGACGATGCCGACAGGTTAATCGAGGCCTGTGAAAAAGCCGCGGTAACCCTGGGAGTTGTCCACCAAAACCGTTTCAAGCCGGCTATCCTTAGACTGAATAGGGCCATGGAGGAAGGACGCTTCGGTAAAGTTATGCATGCCAACGCCACGGTGAGGTGGAATAGAAACAAGGATTATTATGAGCAAAAGACCTGGCGTCGTTTAAAGGATATGGGTGGTGGAGTACTGCTCAATCAAGCCATTCACAATATTGACTTGCTGCAGTGGATGATGGGCAGGGTTGTTTCCGTTTTTGGTTATACTGCTGCAAATCTGGGCCTGACTGAAGGGGAGGACGTTGGCGTTGCTGTTTTGCGCTTTGCGGGTGGCGGATTAGGTATTGTGGAGGCCTCCAGCGCCGTCTATCCCAGAAGCCTGGAGGAAACAATCAGCATCTTCGGTGAAAAAGGTACGGTTATAATCGGTGGTACCAGCGTCGGGGAAGTTAAGGTCTGGAAGTTCAATAGTCCTGAAAAAGAGGGTGTTTTAGGGCCGGATGTTAATGGTCGCTCTGGTGAATCCCCCCTTGTTTGTTGTATCGGGGATATGGCGCAGGCGGTCCGTGCCCAACGCAAGCCCAAGGTTGACGGGAGAGAAGGAAGAAAGGCATTGGAAATAATCCTGGCTATTCAACAATCCAGCGTTACCGGCAAAGAGGTAGTGCTGCCCCTGGGAGCAGCTGAAAATTAACTCAACGGAAGTAAGATGAATTATGCAAAAGTATATTCGCCTGATATTTTTAATGTTTCTAGATGCCCTGCTTGTTAATGTAGCAGTTGTGATGTCGATCATTCTAATTGCCCATACCAGTCTTCTCTATGAGCAGGAGTACGGAAAGTTTGCCGCGGCTATGACCACCATCTCCCTTTGTTCCTTTTATTTTTTCGGTTTATACAACCGGATCTGGGAGTACGCCAGCATGGGAGAAATATATGCCCTAGTCAAGTCTGTAACTCTGGCGGGTCTGCTTCAATTTGGTTTAAATCAATTTTATTTTGAGCGTTACCTTCCCGATACCAGTTTCTTTTTGATTTGGTTAATGACCTTATTTTTACTGGCCGGCTCAAGGTACGGCTGGCGGCTCATGCGGGACTTTTGCCATGTCCGGCAGCCTAAACAGTTGAAGAAACCGGTCTTGATTGTTGGCGCCGGTGCTGCAGGAGCAATGGTAGCCAGGGCGATTATGGATAACCATGCGGACCTGAGGCCGGTTGGCTTTATCGACGACAGTAATTTTAAACAGAACATGAAGTTGCTTGGCCTGCCGGTAGTGGGAAAACGTGAAGACATACCAGCTGTCGTAGATAAATACAAAGTGGAGGAAATCATTATCGCTATCCCATCGGCGTCCAGTAAAACGATCCGGGAACTGGTCAATATAAGTCGCAATACGCCTGTTCGTTTAAAGATTACCCCCAGTGTGTTTGATTATATAGAAGGCAAAGTGAACCTTGGCAAGATCAGAGATGTTGGGGTCGAAGACCTTTTGCACCGTGAGCCGGTTAAAGTAAATTTACCGAAGATAGCGGGCTATTTGAAAGGGCGGGTAGTGCTCGTCACCGGTGCGGGAGGGTCGGTTGGTTCGGAACTGTGCAGGCAGGTTGCTTCCTTTCAGCCCCGTTTATTGATTCTTCTGGGCCGTGGTGAGAATAGCGTTTACGAAGCCGAGCTTAGTCTGCAAAGTTTGTATCCTGATGTACAGCGGGTCATTGAAATTGCGGATGTAAGGGACCGGAACAGAGTGGCGCGCATTTTTTGCCGTTACCGGCCCGAGGTTATCTTTCATGCAGCAGCACACAAGCACGTGCCGCTAATGGAAAAAAGCCCTGAGGAAGCCTTCAGCAACAACGTGGTTGGAACGCTGAATGTGGCGGTGGCGGCAAAGGAGTACCAGGCGCATGTTTTTGTGCTCATATCCACGGATAAAGCCGTAAACCCCAAAAGTATCATGGGCGCCACTAAACGGGTGGCAGAAATGATCATGCAAAGATTTAGTGAGCAATCCTGCACAAAATTTGTTTCAGTCCGTTTCGGTAATGTGCTCGGCAGCAGAGGAAGCGTAGTGCCCCTTTTTAAGAAGCAGATTGCCGCCGGTGGTCCGGTTACGGTGACGGACCCCGGGATGGTGAGGTATTTTATGACGATTCCCGAGGCTGTGCAACTGGTTATTCAAGCCGGCGCCATGGCGCAGGGGGGAGAGATCTTTTTATTGGATATGGGGAAACCGGTCAGAATTGTGGACCTGGCAAGAGACTTAATCAAATTGTCAGGGTTACGTCCGGATATAGACATACCCATCGTTTTTACAGGAGTAAGGCCCGGTGAAAAACTTTTTGAAGACCTTTATACATCAGGAGAACGGATCAGAAGAACCAGACATGAGAGAATCCTGGTCGTAGAATTAGAGAATTGTTTCCCGGCAATCCTGGATAAAATGATTTTTCAAACATGTGCCGGCAGGTGGCCACTGGATGAGAAGAAGTCGCTGGGTTTGCTGCAAAAACTGATCCCTGACTTTGCGGTGTCTGTTGAAAGAGGTAAGCACGATTAAGCTATTCAGGAGGTAGGCCAGGTGACAATACCATTGTTAGACCTAAAAGCACAGTACAACCTAATCAGCGAAGAAATAAACGCCGCCGTTAAAACGGTGCTGGAAAGCGGAGAATATATTCTTGGTAAAAATGTCGTAGAATTGGAAGCTGCCGTTGCCAATCTGTGCGGTGTAAGTTACGGGGTCGGGGTGGCCAGCGGTACTGATGCGCTGCTTTTGGCGCTAGAAGCATGTGACATTAAGCCTGGAGATGAAGTGATTACTTCTCCCTACACCTTTTTTGCAACTGCCGAGGTTATCTCCCGGTTGGGCGCCAGGCCTGTTTTTTGTGACATAGATATCAATACTTACAATCTTAATCCTAATTTGCTTGAGTTTTTAATAACCCCACGTACCAGGGCCATTATCCCGGTACACCTGTACGGGCAGGTGACGGGTATGGTGGAAATCCTGGAACTGGCGCGCAGATACAACTTGTTTGTTATAGAAGATGCCTGTCAGTCTATGGGCGCCGTACATTATGAAAAAAAAGCCGGTTCCTGGGGAGATGTCGGCTGCTTCAGCTTTTTCCCTTCCAAAAATTTAGGGGCTTATGGCGATGGCGGCATGGTAGTAACTTCCAATGAAATAATAGCAGCCAGGATTAAAAAGCTGCGCCATCACGGAACAGATCAGAAATACTATCATTCTGTAATCGGTTATAACAGCCGGCTAGATGAAATACAGGCCGCCATCCTGCGGGTTAAGTTAAAGTACCTGGAGCAATGGAACAATCAAAGACGGGCCAATGCAGCTTTATATAACCAGTTGTTTGATGATTCTAGTTTGGTACTGCCGGTTGAAGTTTCCGGCAGCAGGCACATTTATCACCAGTATGTAATTCGGCATCCCCGGCGTGACCGGATTATGGTGAGACTGAACCAGTGCCAAATTGGCTGTGCCGTCTACTACCCGCTGCCCCTGCACTTGCAGGAGGTCTACCGCGGGCTGGGCCTACAGCCCGGCGCTTTTTCTATGGCAGAATTGGCCGCCCGGGAGACGCTGGCGCTGCCGGTCTACCCGGAGCTTGGCCAGGAACAAATCGCATTTATCGCCGGTG
>JAQVOX010000185.1 GCA_028702435.1 Desulfotomaculaceae bacterium
TATAAACCTTTGCCACCGCTACCACTAAATCACCTTGATCCATTCGCATCAGGGTCACTCCCTGGGTGGAGCGACCGATAGTGGAAATATCCCCGGCTTTAAGACGAATGATAATCCCTTCAGCGCTGATAATCATAATTTCTTCTTCGTTCCTTACTCCAAGTACTGCAACTACCGAGCCGTTTCTTTCAGTTGTCTTGATATTAATAGTTCCTTTGCCGCCGCGGTATTGTAAGCGGTATTCGGAAATTGGGGTGCGTTTGCCATAGCCGTTGGCTGTTACAGAAAGTAAAAGTACATCGTCATGAACAGCTTCCATCCCAATTACTACATCATCTTTCCTTAAGGAAATCCCTTTCACACCACGGGTAACCCGGCCTGTATGCCGCACTTCGCTTTCTGAAAAACGGATCGCCAGGCCCTTTTTAGTGGCTAAAATAATTTCCTCCTGACCTTCGGTAAGCTTAACATCGATTAACTCGTCATGCTCGTCCAATTTGAGCGCAATAATACCATCCTGGCGGGAGGTGTCGTATTCTTTCAATGATGTCTTCTTAACTACCCCGTGCCTGGTAACCATAAATAAATACTGGTTTGCATTAAATTCCCGGACAGGTATAACTGCTGTAACTTTTTCGTTATTTTCAACATATAAAAGATTAACCAGCGCAGTGCCTTTAGCCTGGCGGCCTGCCTCAGGTATCTCATGCACTTTAAGCCGGTATACTTTTCCCCGGTTGGTAAAAAACAAGATAAAATGATGCGTTGTCGTTGTAAAAAGGTGCTGCACGAAATCTTCTGCCTTGGTGCCCATAGCAGTAACACCACGGCCACCACGGCGCTGGCTGTGGTAAGTATCGAGAGGTATCCTTTTAATATAACTCTGGTTGGTAATAGTGACTACTACCTCTTCTTCCGGAATCAGATCCTCTTCCTCAAAACTTACTTCCTCATAGGATATTACCGTGCGGCGCGGGTCGGCAATTTTTTTTCTGATTACGCTAAGCTCATCTTTAATAATCCCCAGAACTAATCGCTCATCAGCGAGCACGGAGCGAAGGTAGCTTATTTTTTTCATAAGCTCATTATACTCCTGCTCTAATTTTTCCCGCTCCAGTCCGGTGAGCTGTCTCAAGCGCATCTCAACAATAGCATTGGACTGCTCCTCGGAAAGATTAAATCTTTCCACAAGTGCTTTTTTAGCGATGTCTGCTGTGCGGGAAGAACGGATTATTTGGATTACTTCATCTAGATAGGCCAGAGCAATGCGCAGGCCTTCTAAGATATGCGCCCGTTTTTCCGCCTTATTCAATTCGAAGCGGGTGCGCCGTACAATAACATCTTTCTGGTGCTCCAGGTAGTAAAACAAGACTTGCTTAAGGTTTAGAAGCCGGGGTTGCCCATCTACCAACGCCAGCATATTCACTCCGAAGCTTTCCTGCATCTGAGTGTATTTGTATAATTGATTTAAAAGCACCTGCGGGTTGGCGTCACGCCGCAATTCGATCACTATGCTCATACCACGGCGGTCAGACTCATCGCGCAAGCCGCTAATGCCTTCCAGTTTTTTTTGTTTTACCAGATCGGCAATCTTCTCAATTAAGCGGGCTTTATTAACCTGGTAAGGTATTTCATTAACAATAATTCTATTTTTACCATTTTTGCCTTCTTCAATAGTGGTCTGCGCTCGGGTTTTAATACTGCCCCTGCCGGTGCGGTAGGCGTTCCAAATTCCTCCTGTGCCCATAATTTTGCCGCCGGTAGGAAAATCGGGTCCTTTGATCACTGAAGCTAATTGTTTTATGCTCACATCAGGATTATCTATCATCATATTCACACCGTCAATTACTTCACCTAAGTTATGTGGTGGAATATTAGTAGCCATGCCCACTGCGATGCCGGCTGAACCGTTTATTAATAAATTAGGAATTCTGGCAGGTAGTACACTCGGCTCCTCAGTTTTTTCATCATAGTTAGGAATAAAATTGACTGTGTCTTTATCTATATCCGACAGCATTTCTGCTGCTATTTTAGCCAACCGCGCTTCCGTATACCGCATGGCCGCTGCTGAATCCCCATCAACAGACCCAAAGTTGCCATGCCCGTCCACCAGCGGGTAACGGGCTGCAAAATCCTGGGCTAACCTTACCATCGCGTCGTATATGGAAGAATCTCCATGCGGATGGTACTTGGCCATAACCTCACCGACTATATAAGCAGATTTGCGGTGCGGCTTGTCCGATGTGAGACCGAGGTTATTCATAGCGTACAGGATGCGGCGGTGCACCGGCTTCAAACCGTCACGGACATCAGGAAGCGCCCTGCCGACAATAACGCTCATAGCATAATCCAGGTAGGAATGCTTCATTTCCTCGTTTATATCAATTGGAACCACTTTACCAGTTGAAGACGGCAAAACCTATTCACCTCTAAAGTTTTTTCCACCAATGCATTATACCATTATAACCTATTTAGTGCAATTTATTGGTCTTAAACACCCTAAGAGTTTAAAAGAGCAGTGCTTTATTAGCATGCCCTCTTATTAATTGATACAATATAATTTCAAACTGTCATTTCATGTTTATA
>JAQVOX010000069.1:0-4811 GCA_028702435.1 Desulfotomaculaceae bacterium
GGCCTCCTCAGCAATATTTCGCATAGAAACATTAGTATAGCCTCTGAACAGAAAGACATTCAAAAGCTGTCATGTGGATTCTCTTAAACAGGCGTCTCAATCAGCAGCTTTAAAATTATCCGAAAACGTGTTGTCTTCCCCTTTATTGAATACTATATGGTTGGAATTGTCAAATTAAGTTTAGTCCCAAAACTCGTAATTCTGAAAAAGGATTCGCTGCAACTGCACACCCGTAAACCATTTTTTACAACATATAAAAGCTAATGATTTGTGTTTTACAAATCGATGGGCGGTGAAATAAAAATGCTTAAAAATATGGGGCTGCGGTTAATCAAGGTGTATTACTGAAATTATGTTTCTGTTATAATATACGCAGGTTAAATAGTTAGTAATAAATTACAAAATATAAGGGGAGGGTATTTAATGCTGAAAGAGTTTAAAGAGTTTGCTCTAAAAGGTAATGTTATAGACCTTGCCGTTGGCGTGATAATCGGCGGTGCGTTCGGTAAAATAGTTTCTTCCCTGGTCAATGACATTTTTATGCCTGCTATAGGCGTGCTTTTAGGTGGAATCAACTTTGCAAACTTAAAGTACATCATCAAACCTGCCGGCGGCGATGTTGCAGAAGTGGCTATACTTTATGGTTCGTTCATTCAGTCAATCGTAGATTTTCTGATCATTGCGCTCTCTATTTTCTTGTTTATTAAACTCATTTCATCCTGGAAAAAGAAAGAACCTGAAGCCCCAACTGCGCCGGCACAAGAAGTGGTGCTGCTTGAAGAAATTCGCGATTTGCTGAAATCAAAATAATAAAAGAGAAAGGACCTTGGGCATAAAAGAAAAAACCGTAGTGGTATTAACTTTTCTGGAAAATATAGCGGTCTCCAGCTCAAGAGCTGTTGACCGCTATTTATTTATTTTGGTTATAAGTCGCGCATCAAGCCAGGATTCGTTTTGCTGCGGACAATTGCATGGGCAGGCAGGACTGTGTCGAATAAAAGATGAATATATTATAATAGGCTTTTGAGGCCAAACATTGTGAAGTGGCTGGGGTTAACAGTTAAAACAGAATATTTCTGCCGTGTCTTAACCGCGGTAAAAGTGAGGTATAGCATAGGTAGGTCTGGTAAAAATATGGGGGAACCTCCGAAAGGGGTGAAGGGATATAAAGTGCGCGCCCGGTCCGGTGACAGAAAAAAAGACTAAGAAAAGGACGCCTGGTACGGTGCGGGTGGTTATCGTTTTTGTGGCCCTACTGGCCCAGTTGTTATTGCTGACCTATATCGTTGAAGCACTCAGACAGAACGCTGTTTACTTGTATTTGCTTCTGGAAGTGCTGGGAGCTACGGCTGTAATTATTCTGGTCAGCAATAGCCATAACTCCTCCTACACAATCATGTGGCTGATCGTTATGCTGATTTTACCCGTATTTGGCTACCTGCTTTTTATGCTTTGGGGCACCACGGGCCTGACCCACAGCAGGAGCAAAAGAATCCGCATGACTATGGAGCGGGGGCGAACCTTCCTGAAACAGGACCAGGAGGTTTGTGCTGCTTTCAACCGCCGTCATTCAGTCCGGCAGCGAATTGCCAGCTTTTTGTGCAAGGAGGGCTTCCCGGTATACAGAAACACCATGTGCAGTTATTATCCCCTGGGTGAGCTGCAATTTGCCCAAATGCTCGAGGATATGGAAAACGCAAAGAAATTTATCTTCCTGGAATATTTCATCATCGGCAGCGGCCGGCTCTGGGACCGGGTACACGATGTCCTGCGCTGCAAAGCAGCCCAGGGGGTGGAGGTGCGCGTCTTGTTTGATGACTTTGGCAGTATCACCAAGTTGCCTGAGTCCATCGACAAGGAGTTAAGGAGCGAGAATATCCAGGTGTTCAGGTTCAACCCGGTGCACCGCAACATCCTCAGACTGTTTATCAACTACCGCAACCACCAGAAAATCACCGTTATCGACGGTAATATCGGCTACACCGGCGGCGCCAACATCGCTGATGAGTACGTCAACCTATACCGCCGCTTGGGGCACTGGAAGGACACTGCGATTAGGCTGGAAGGGGACGCCGTGTGGACCTTGACCGTGGCTTTCCTGCAAATGTGGGATTCAGAGTCATCTGTGCCGTCCGACTACCTGCGCTACGCGACCACATGCCAAGTCGCTGGCGATGGCTTTTACCAGCCCTTTGCGGACGGCCCGACCAATAACCCGAACAACCCTGCCGAGCAAACCTACAACCAGATTATCGCCAGGGCTCAGGACTACGTTTATATCACCACCCCGTACCTGGTTATCGACAATTTGATGAAGGAAACCCTCTGCATCGCCGCTAAGAGCGGCACCGATGTGCGCATAGTGACCCCAAAAATCTGGGATCACTGGTATGTGCACATGGTAACCCGGTCCAATTACGGCGTGCTGCTCAGGGCAGGCGTAAGGATTTATGAGTACACGCCCGGGTTTATTCACGCCAAGATGATACTCAGCGATGATGACAATGGTGTCGTGGGTAGTGTAAACATGGACTACCGGAGCTTTTACCTGCACTTTGAGGACGCGGTATGGATCTGCGGCGCCCCGGCACTGGAGGAAATCAAGAAGGATATACTGAATATTATTGGAGTCAGCCAGGAAATTTGCTTGGCTGACTGGCAGGCCAGGCGGTGGCACGTTAAGCTGTCCCAGAGCATCCTGCGCCTCTTTGCCCCACTTTTCTAAGAATATACCAAAATAAGCCCAGTGAAGCTTTTATTCTAGGGCCCTGCAAACCTTAACCCGGGAGATCCTTTTTTCATCTACTTCCTCTACCTTGAATACCAAACCGCCAAATTCAACAACCGGGTTATCCTCTTTTCCTGGGATTCTGCCCAACTGCCCTATCAAAAAACCGCTTAAGGTTACATAGTCTTCCGTAGGAAGATCAACATCCAGGTAATCTTCAACAGTATCCAGGCTGGTAGCGCCATTTACGATAAATGTATTCTCATCCATTTTCTCAATATCTTTTTCGATCTCTTCGTCTTCATCAAATATATTTCCTACAATTTCCTCAATCAAGTCTTCTAAAGTAACAATTCCTGCTGTTCCTCCATACTCATCTATAATAACGGATAAATGGGTTTTATTCTGTTGAAGTTCCTTAAACAGCTCATCCGTCCTTTTCGATGCAGGCACAAAATAGGGCTTTCTAATAACATTCCGCAAGTTAAAGCTCTCTTTGTTGCTGTTCTTAGTTAAGTACCGAAAAAGGTATTTTGAATGCATCACCCCAATAATGTTGTCTATATTGTCTTCATATACAGGTATTCTTGAATACTTCTCCCGGTTGATAAAAGCAGTTACTTCACTCAGGCTTGCTCCCACAGGAAGAGCTACGATATCGGTTCTGGGAGTCATTATCTCCGAAACAGTCTTATCGTCAAACTCAAATACGTTATTGATCATTTCTTTTTCTGTTTCGTGGATCGTCCCTTTTTCCTCTCCCACATCCACCATCATCCGGATTTCTTCCTCTGTTATCCGTTCATCTTCTTCATTTGGGTCAACGCCAAACAACCTGATAAGGGAATTAGTGGAAATAGTAAGCAGCTTCACAAAGGGCGAAGTTACTGCCGACAGAAAATTTAGCGGTCCTACCACAAGCATTGAGATGGGTTCCGCCTTCTTCATCGCCAACCTTTTGGGAACCAACTCTCCGAGAACTAGTGTGAAATATGATAATACTATTGTGATTAAAACCACAGAAACATTCTTAAGCCAATAGTCAGAGATGGGGATAGGCACTTCCATCAATTTAATTAGCTCTACAAGCCTGCCTGAAAAGCTTTCTGCAGCAAAGGCGCTGGCGAGAAACCCGGCCAGGGTGATTCCAATTTGGATTGTTGCAAGAAACCTGCTGGGTTCGCTGAGTAGCTTTCTTAGCAACTTGGCCTTCTTATGGCCTTCTTCGGCCAACAATTTTATTTTGTTATCGTTTAATGAAATCAAAGCTATTTCAGAGGCGGCAAAGAACGCATTCAGAGCTATAAGAGCTATTAAAAATAAAATTTCGGTAAGCAAGCTTTTCAGCCTCCACACTTTTCGCCTTAACTGCTGTCAATAATATGAGATAATTTCGCTTGTCCAATTCAGTTTTATAGAATTTATAGAATATTAGGTAGACTTACATGATATTATAGCATTAATTCACTTGTATTGCGCGTACATTCAGCGACTTTTACAGATAGTGTTCAGGGTTGCAGCTTGGTTGTATTTATTTGCCTGAAAAAAGCACCATCAAGCAAGTGATCATATGTGCCGTTGCGGTCTCGCGGAACCCGTAATTCTGTCTCTCCTATTTCAGAAACCCAGACAGGCAAGGGACTCCCTGCAGTCTGAAAATAACAAGTTTAAGCAGGGATATTGTTGCTAATAGTAGAAGTATGCATTTAGTTTAATTACATCAGCGGATACGGTTAGGTCCGTCAACATCTGAACCAGGCGTAATAAATTAAGGGAGTGTTATTTTGAAGACCTGCAACGTGCTCCTGATCCTGATCAACCTGTGTGGTGTGGTTATCATGGGCTACGACAAATTTCTGTCCAAGCAACCGGGCGCCAAGCGGGTGTCTGAAAAAGACCTTTTCCTGAACGCCCTGGCCGGCGGGGCTATCGGGGTTTACTTGGGGATGAATATTTTCAGTCACAAGACGAAACACCGGCTCTTTAAAATCGGCATCCCTATCATTATATTGGCTCAGGTTGTTTTATATCTGATTGTTTTTTATAAACAGGAGCTTTTTGAGCTTATATTTTAATTATGCAG
>JAQVOX010000069.1:4911-10279 GCA_028702435.1 Desulfotomaculaceae bacterium
CTCATCCTTAAGACCCTCCGCAAAAAGAGTAAGCCCTTCCCGTTCAGCCCGATAGTCCCTACCGGCAGCTCTAACAATCTCAAAGTCAACATTGATTCCGTCGTAGTTATGTTCCCGTACTATCCGGCTGATACCGGCAATAACCTCTTTCCTGGTCTCAGGCAAGGTAAGCACAATACTACTTCTATTAGCTTATGCCCCATGATTCCCCACATCTCCGTAGATATTCTGTATTATCAAATTTGATGACTTCTGCTTTACCGCAATAATTCCCAGGCTGAAATTCGCCGCTAGTATTACTAGCAGGGACTCCTGGTTTCAGAAGAAGAGGTAATCCTCAATAGTATCACCCTGGTCGACCCTACTCACCCCAGCGCTAACTCCTATAATAAAAATGCACCCCGGGCTTAGCCGGGGTGTTGCTCAACACTTCGGAAGAAACCACAGGAATCGCCCGAAATCATCAGCATTGATTAGCAAAACCTTTCACAACGATACCGTTGCCCTCCTAAAAGCTTCAATCATTTCGCCGGTCAGGGAGATATTATCCGGCTCCGGAATCTCTTCCCGGGGCAGCCAGACTCCGATAGCCAGCTCATCCTCATCTAGACGGATCGTATCGGCGCCATCCAGTTCGGCGTAAAAACCCGCCAGGAGGGTATCGGTAAACGGCCAGGGCTGGCTTTTATAATAACGGATATTCTTCACCCGCAGCCCCACTTCCTCCATGACCTCCCGACGCACCGTCTGCTCAAGGCTTTCCCCGATTTCGGCAAAACCGGCAATCAGCGCATATTTACGGTATTCGCGATTGGCATATTTGGTCAACAGCAGCCTGTCTCTATCATGTACAGCCACGATAACACAGGGGGAAATGGTGGGATAGACGGTCATACCGCAGCTTGCGCAATAAAGCAAGCGTTCCTTTTTCGAGCGTTTCAGAGGCTTCCTGCACCGGCTACAAAACCGGTGGTTGCCGTACCAACGATTCAGCTGCCAACCGATTGCACCGGCAAAGGAGCGCCAGTATTTTTTCTCCGCATGAAAACGCATGCTGCTCACATAGATCCAGCCCGGCGCCTCATCCAGCCCCTCTTCTTCAACCAGATAATAATTTAACTCGTCAATGGTAAATAAAAACTGGGCCTCCTGCAGCAGATGTGGGTGACTAACGGAAAAATCAGCAAAGGACGGATACCAAAGCTTATCCTTATCCTCCCGAATCAGCACGGTATCGCCCTGATAAGCCAGAAACAAGTCCTTTGGACCCGACTGTTTATTTTGAAATACATTATGGAATACTCTTGGTTCAATATCCTGGAGCATCAGCTTAATCTCCTTTTCACTTCCAGCATAACGCACATTTTTAATTATGTGTCTCGCGGGCTTCGGCCAAATATACAGGCAATCTGCTTAACTCGCAATACGGTATTCGGTATTTACCCTCGTTATTCCTGCTACTCTGCCTCAAGAACTAATTTTTGCTATTCTATAGGGTCTTCTCAGAGGCATCATATACGGCTATTTCCCAAATATACAGGTATTACCGTCGTACTTCAATCGCTTTACAAAGCTAGCTAATGGGTATATAATCATACGTACCAACTGTACTACGCATGCTAGTACATACAACATTGAAAGGAGGGGTTCTATGTTTGAACTAGATCTGCGCAGTCGTTCACCGATGTATGAACAGCTGGTGGAGAAAATCAAGGACCTGATCATAAACAATGTGCTGAAACCCGATGAGCAATTACCGGCCGTACGGGTTTTGGCTAGCGAGCTAACGATTAATCCCAATACTATTCAGAAGGCCTACCGGGAACTGGAACACCGCGGCTATATCTATTCTGTTCCCGGCAAAGGCAGTTTTGTCAAACCTGCTGTTGCCGGGGATCATGACGCTCGGTTACGCGCTCTGGAAAATGAACTATTAAGAATTATCTCTGAAATGCTCTATCTGGGCGCCTACCCCGCGGATATTATCACCCGGATTCAAACCCATCTATTTAAAGATGAAGGAGGTCAGCCGGATGATTGAAATGGAAAGGGTCAGCAAGCGTTTCCAGGAAACGGAGGCTCTAAAGGAGGTCAGCCTGTCGGTGCGCCAAGGCTCGATTTACGGTTTGGTCGGTTCCAACGGAGCCGGGAAAACGACCCTGTTAAAAATCCTGGCCGGCGTTTATCGACAAAATTCTGGTAAGCTGACAATTGATCATCAACCCGTATTTGAAAATAACTCCATTAAGGCCCGTACCGTTTTTATTCCCGATACTCTCTATTATTTTCCTAATTTCACAATTCAGGATATGGCTATTTTCTATGCCCGGATATACCCGCAATGGAATCAAGCGCGCTTCGAAAAACTCGGGGCTGTTTTTAATATCGAAGTCAAGCGGCGCATCAGAACCCTGTCCAAAGGGATGCAGCGCCAGATCTTCTTCTGGCTCAGCTTGGCCTTGATGCCGGAGGTAATGATCTTGGATGAGCCCCTGGACGGATTGGACCCGGTGATGCGCAAGAAAGTAAAAAACCTCATTATTCAAGATGTGGCTGAAAGAAATATGACCGTCATAATCTCTTCACACAATCTGCGTGACCTGGAAGATATCTGCGACTACATCGGCATTTTGCATCAGGGAGAGATGCTGCTGCAAAAGGATTTAGACGATCTGAAAGCCGACGTCCATAAGATCCAGGTCGCCTTTAGCGGCGAAATGCCCCCAACCCTGCTGCAAGACCTGCAGGCGCTTTATCACGAAAAAAGAGGCAGCGTGCTGGTTTTAATCGTCCGCGGGGCATATAAAGAAATAATCAGCCGCATGCGGTCTTATCACCCGGCAGTCCTGGACATCCTGCCGCTCACCCTGGAGGAAATATTCATATATGAAATGGGGGATAACGGCTATGAAATCAAAAACATCCTTTATTAATATGGGTATTCTGCTCAATGATTTGAAAAGATTCGCCTGGATCGGCGCCGGATACCTGCTGGTGTTGCTCTTAAGTGTGCCACTAAAAGTTTTTATGCTGTACAGTAGAGAAGAAGAGTACCTGGTAAATAATGTATCCGGTTATTTGAGTATATTTCATTTTGATTTCAATACCTCGCTTTTACAGGTAATGGCGTTAATCATTGTTCCCGTGCTGACCGGCATGCTGCTGTTTCGCTACTTACAGGACAGCCGGGCGGCAGATCCGGCGCACACTTTGCCCGTCAGGCGGGAAACCTTTTATAATACCCATGTGGTCGCCGGTATTGCCTTTCTGTTTGTACCGCTTATTCTTACCGCCCTGGTTTCTTGGGCGCTGGTGGCCGGACTGGGGATTGAATATGTAACCGGTATGGATATACTGACCTGGTTATATGTCAGTCTGCTAATTAGTCTGCTTTTCTTTATGTGCAGTGTGGCTGTTGGTATGATTACCGGCATGACCACCCTACAAGGCGTGTTGAGCATTATTGTGCTTCTCCTGCCCAGCGGGCTGTCCATGCTGCTGCTGCATAACCTGAGCCAATACATTTACGGTTTCCCATTTGATTACTATTACGATAAAATAGCAAGTCTTTCTCCCCTGATTAGGTTAACTGAAATTTACAGGGATCCTTTTGGGACTGGGGAAATTGCGATTTACCTGTTCATCAGTATCGTGTTTTATTTTGTGGGCAGAAGTCTCTACTTGCGGCGCCATATAGAAACGGCCGGCGACGCTATTACCTTTGGGGTACTGCGCCCAATTTTCAAATACTCAGTCACTTTTTGCAGCATGTTGTTGCTCGGCAGTTATTTTTACGAAGTTCAACACAGTATGGCCTGGACGTATTTTGGTTACCTGCTGGGTTCCTTACTGGCCTATATCCTGATCGAAATCCTGCTGCACAAATCCCTGCAGGTTTTTCAGTGGCAGCAGATAAAGGGTTATGGCATTTATGCCCTGACTATGCTCGTATTGCTTGGCCTGTTTCATTATGACTGTACCGGTTATGAAAAAAAGCTGCCTGAGCTCAGCGAAGTGAAAAGCGTCTACATGGATAATTCCTTCTACCCGTTAAGCTATGTGCCGCCTGCTAATGCGCATGTTACTGAAGTCTGGCATCAGTACACACCGGTCAAGGCCATATTTACCGATAAAGATAACATCGCCCATATTTATTCGCTGCACCAGCAAATAATAGCTAACCGTTTGGATAAAAAAGAGACCTTCTTGTCAAAAAACACCAGGAACGCCGTGCGTATCTGTCTGGCCTATGAACTGGAAAATGGTAATCAGATTTACCGACAGTATAATGATATTATTGAAGTAGAGTATGCAGACATTCTGAAACCATTCTATGAATCACGGGAATATAAGGAGTTGCATAATGGAATTCTTAGAGTCAATCCTGCTGCGGTAGACTTTATCGAGATAAATGGCACGGTAAACACGCGCACGCCAAGCAAGAACTTGCGCATAGTTGACCCGGAGTTAATTGCCCAGGCCATCGCCGCCTTGCAGAGCGATATTTACGATGAGACCTACGAAGAGATAGTTAATATAAACCGCAAAATTCCCTGGGCTCAAGTCCATATCCAGTTAAAAGATCGCTTTATCAACCAGGAATGGGAAAAATCACATTTAAATTTTGAACAATGGCTCAAAGATACCGGGAAACATGACCAGGTCCGGCTGCTCCCAGGTGTAGACATTTCCTGCGCGTTTATAGACAGGGCTCCTGCCGTAAGCGAAGAGGACTCCGAAAGGCCGCAAAGTAAAACCACCAGACAACCGGATCTTGCAGCCCTGGAAGAAAAACCGGGAGTCCTGAAAATAACCGGCCCGGAACAACTGGAGTGGTGTTTGCGTCATTATGGAAATAATGAACAGGCGGCCTATCAAGTGGTTTTTGTACACAATGACGGCGGAACTATCTCCGGATTTCTTGGTGAAGCTGACGCGCCTTCTTTTATTCAAGAGCATTTTACCCGGTAAAAGCGTTGCTTTCCATGCCGTAGCCGGGACTAATCAGCAATGAAACAGCCGCCCCGCGTTAATATACGGGACGGCTGTTGTCAGCTTGCTAGGTTCATCGGATTTACCTATCACGACGCAGTTATACCTAAAATTGCTTTCTTGTTAATTTAGCATATGATCATGCAGTAAACTTGTCAATTGCTATATTTGTAACCCCACCGCATAGAATCACCCTTTAATTCGTCTATCTTTTTAACCAAGACTCGGTTCGCTATTGGCCTGAACACTTGTATTTTTCTAAAAATTTTCAACACTTACAGGATTTTGCTCTGTAGACATGGAATCTTCTTTAAGGGAATACTTAAAACAATTATACTATTGAAAATTTAGCTTACATAAGGAGGAGGGCTATGCA
>JAQVOX010000070.1 GCA_028702435.1 Desulfotomaculaceae bacterium
GTTTTAGGTAATTCATTCCCAAAATCATCAAAGCAGCCAATGCTTCTGCCGCGGGAATCGCCAGCCAAATCCCATTTAAACCAAACCAATGCGGCAAGATCCACAAAAGGGGCAAAACAAAAAATATTCCCCGGCTTAAGATAATAATTATTGACTTCTTTACTTGCCCAACCGACTGGTAAAATGCCCCGTAGACAAGGTTGAACCCGAGGAATAAATAGTTGATGAAAAATATAGCAATTCCGTTAACCGTAAGTTCATATAAATCTTGCGATTTGACGCCAAACAAGGTAACCAGGGGATCGGGAAAGCACCACCCGGCAACTACGGCAATAAGGCCGATAATCATGGCCGTTTGCACGGATAGTCGCAAAAATTTATGTAACCGGTCGTATAAACGCGCACCATAATGAAAACTGGCAATTGGTTGCAGTGCGCCTCCCACACCCAGGAAAACCAGCACTACCAATGCATGGATGTAATTAACAATAGAGTAGGCAGCTACACCTGTTTCCCCGCTCCAACGCATAAAGGAGACATTTAAGCCAAACGTTACCACAGCGACAGACATTTCGGAGGCGAAACCGGGAAAACCGATAGTAAGAATTTGTTGCAAGGTTTTACATTGGAAACGGGACGCCCCCCACTTTAAAGAGCTGCTTTTTCTAAAAAAATGAGCCAATAACACCAAAAATCCGATTGTCGTAGCTATTACCGTAGCATAAGCAGCGCCTTTCACACCCCATCCGAATATAAAAATGTACACATAATTTAAGATGATATTAAGCACTGCGGACACAACCAGCCCAGCCATTGCCAGGGTCGGATTGCCGTCGTTGCGGACAAAAATACTCAGCGCATTTTCTAAAACGATAACAATGCCAAAAACTAATATAACCTGTAAATAGTCCATAACATAAGGCAAAATGATTTCATTTGATCCTAAGAACCAGGCCAGATCATCAATTTTCCATATACATACTCCCATGATCGCGCCGGTAAGCAATATGCAAAACAAGATGGATTGGGAAAAGACGGATCGCGCATAGGCCAGTTCATTCTTGCCCAGGGATATAGAATATATAGTAGCCCCCCCGGTACCGATCCACAAGGAAATGGCCAGGATCAGAGAGAACGCCGGCATGGATATATTGATCGCTGCTAATCCGTTAGGCCCGACGCCGCGGCTGACAAAAATGCCGTCCAAAACGATGTTGACGGACATGAGTAACATACCGAAAACAGAAGGAATCAGGTACGATAAGAATAGTTTTTTTACCGGTGTTTCTTTTAGTTTTGTCGCCGTAGCCGTCATAAGAAAAAAACCCCCGCTGGAGATGTACTTAATTATATACTAAAAATTGAATACTTGAAGCCATGCAAGGGACTGAGAAAGAAGTACGGCCCATCTTATCCGAGTTTCCGGGGCATCAAGCAGCTTTAAGTTCACCGAGGCGCATAGAGCATCTCTTGATTGAGTATCATAATTATGATAAATTATGGATAATGGAAGGAGGCGTTCCTATGCCTCAGATCAGGCCAATCTCCGATCTTCGCAATAATTTCACCGAAATTTCCCGCATCGTCCATGAAAGCAAGGAGCCGGTTTTCATGACCAAGAACGGCTACGGCTACATGGTGGTCATGAGTATTGAGCAGTACGAAGCCCTCCTGACGGCAAAGCGTATTGATTCCGCGTTGTTGGAGGCGCAGCAGCAGGCCGAGTCCGACCCGACCCGCCTGGAATTCGACGAGGTTTCCGCCTTGCTACGCAACAGGCTTGCAGAAAAGGTGGGCCAAACCAATGCTTAAGGTGGTCATGCTGCCCGTCGCAGCACAAGACCTAGCGGACATTGTGGAATATCTTGCGCGTTTTACGAAAGCACCGCGTTGTGTCAATATGACTGCATTGCTGAAAAGATCAAGGAGTTGCCCCGTTTTCCCGAAAAGTACGAGGCTTATAGTACGGGGCAATACCGGCTGGCATACCGCAGAATGCCGGTAGACAGCTATCTTGTATTCTATGTCGTGCTGGAGAATACGATTGAAATCCACCGTGTCCTGCACGGCAGCCGGGACATCAGGCGGTGCCTGGATACCGGCATATAGGCGTGCTTATCTGAATGATGAGCACGCCTAACGTTTAAGGGGGCAAAATCTATGAAAAGTTATCGCAAAGAACTTTGGTTTGAGACAGAGAAACGGCGGGAATATATCAATATTACGCCGCTTGTAAAGAAGTGTCTGGAGGAAAGCGAAATTTGGGAAGGGCTTCTGCTTTGTAATGCCATGCATATTACCGCCAGCGTCTTCATTAATGATGATGAAAGTGGCCTACACCAAGACTTCGAAGCCTGGCTGGAAGGCCTTGCTCCGGAAAAGCCATATGATCGCTACCGGCATAACGGTTATGAGGATAACGCCGATGCTCATCTGAAACGTTCAATAATGGGCAGGGAAGTGGTAGTTGCAATTACACAGGGGAAATTGGACTTTGGCCCCTGGGAGCAGATCTTTTACGGTGAATTTGACGGTGGTCGCAGAAAACGTGTTCTGGTCAAAATAATTGGTGAATAATATCCCGTATTTCCCAAAGCCGGACCCGATGTTTCAAACCTGGGTGTCGGAGAATGAATTGTTTATAGTAAAATAAAAGGCACTCGAAAGGGTGTCTTTTATTTCTGCCTGGAATAGATAATAGTTGTAACCAAAATTTGATTCCATAGCAGAAAAAAGGTCAATGTAATCAGGGGCGCCGTTTTTCTGAAAACCAATTGTATTATGGAAGCATTTTTTCCCTGACCCGGTTGTAGACGAAAGACTAGTACTGCATTATGCCTGGTCGGGTTCTTTGTTGTTTATTTTCCTGAATTTCCTAATCATAGGGCTATTATACAGCCTTGGATATTGGTTAGCTAGCTGACAAGATAATGAATAAGTCTGCTATAAACATGGCAGCTCAGGCCGTACGAAAAGGCGGTGCTGTTATGCTGGGCGGATGAGTGGTAAAACCAACCATGAGCACCTTGATAATCTACACTTGAACGGAAATAATAATTCATGAGATACACTTTTAAATGAATAACATGTCACTTTTATAGATGGCTAAGGAGGCTTTTCGTTGTCCATTGTTTTAGTAGTCATTATTCGTTCTATCATAGCTTTTTTTGTCTTGTTGTTTCTAGTACGCTTGTTAGGCAAGCAACAGGTTTCCCAGCTCACTTTTTTTGATTATGTTGTAGGTATTACAATAGGTTCCATTGCTGCTACCCTTTCAGTTCAAGTAAATGAAAATACAACCGCAACATTGGCAGGCCTGGTAACCTGGGCAGCATTAGCCTTGTTGCTGGCTGTTTTAGGAATACACAACGTTTGGGTACGCAAAGTTTCAGACGGTGAACCAACGGTTGTCGTTGAAAATGGTAAAATAATGGACAAGAACCTGAAAAAAATTCGTATCCCCACCGATGAATTATTATCCGAACTGCGAACAAAAGGCGTATTTAGTATAGCAGACGTAGAATTTGCTACGTTTGAGCCTGGTGGTAAAATCAGTGTACAGAAAAAATCACAAAAGCAGCCTGTAACCCCAAGTGATCTGAATATACCTTCACAATATGACGGGCTTCCAACTAATCTCATTATGGACGGGGTTGTAATAGAAGAAGCACTCCACTCCCTGAAGCTGACAAAAGCATGGCTTTATTATCAACTGGGCAAGCAAAACATTTCTGATACTTCTGAGATATCGCTGGCCCAATTGGATACCAAAGGATATCTATATGTGGATTTAAAGGGTGATAAACCGTATTATACGATCCCTACAATGAACTAACTCCCAGGAGGGTTTACTATGCTAAAAAAGGTGCTGTATATATTACTGATTGCAGGCATTTTAACAAATACCTGTTCTTGTGCACTACTTCAAAAACCTATTGACAAAAGGACAGGTTTCTCGAGTTTTTTGAGACAAACTGAGAATTTTATTCGGAATGAAGACTGGGAAAAAGCAAAAGTAAGTCTAGAGGATTCTAAAAAGAGCTGGAAACAATTAAAACCGCTACTTCAGGTTGATATTGACCATGATTACGTAAATAATATCGAAGAAAGTTTTACAAAATTAGATGGATATATTGATACGAGGGAGAAAGGAAATTCCCTGGCAACAATATTATTAATAAAGAATGAATGGGATAATATTGGTTCGTTATAATTTATTCCTGGACTTGATATATAAAATCAACCTTTACATTTGAGAGCCCCAAGCGCAAAAGTGTTTGCAAGTTGGGGTTGTCCCAGCATAAACCTTCAATGGGGTAAGTACATCCACAGTCTTTTATGGCGTTGTATTTTCAGTATTTTTCTCTAGTGAATAAAATTTATTCTATAAAAGCACACAGATAGGGATTTCACCACGGGCGATATGGTGGTTATGAGTATTGAGCAGTACGAAGCCCTCTAGACGGCAAAGCGCATTGACTCCGCGTTGTTGGAGGCGCAGCAGCAGGCCGAGTCCGACCCGACCCGACTAGGATTTGATGAGGTTTCCGCCTCGCTGCGCAACAGGCTTGCAGAAAAGGTGGGCCAAACCAATGCGTAAGGTGGTCATGCTGCCCGTTGCAGCAAAAGATCTTGCGGACATTGTGGGAATATCTTGCGCAGTTTTACGAAAGCACCGCGCTGCGTCAATATGACCGCATTGCTGAATAGATCAAGGAGTTGCCCCGTTTTCCCGAAAAGTATGAGGCTTATAGTACGGGGCAATACCGGCTATCATACCGCAGAATGTACAACTTGACCACAGGAAAATCTGCCCCCTCTTTCGGTTGAAGGAGGGGGCAGATTTTTTAAGCTCAGCCGATGCTGCAAGACTTAGTGCGACAGTGAGCCGTCCTTACCGCACATAAAATGTTAGAATAATTATGTAACTTTTCTTTTGCTCAAACGTTGTTATAAGGAAGGGGGGGTGGTATGAAGGCAAATTCACTGGAAGTGGTATACCGGTATCATATGAATGATTTGTATCACTACTTACTGCGACTTTCCGGCCAACCCCAAACAGCTGAAGATTTGGTACAGGATACGTTTATCAAAGCGTATGAACATCTTGAGATATATCAAGGCGAAAACGTACGGCCCTGGTTGTTTCGTGCCGCCCATAACGCGTATATAGACTGGCGCCGCAAGGAAAGACGGCACATCCATACAGACCCTGCTCTCATGGAGGCTATAACTGAAAAAGTGGAGCCCGGTCCGGAAGAATTATTTTTAATGCAAGAAAAAATAGCTGGTTGGTTTAAAATTATTGAAACGTTACCGGAAAGAAGCCGCCATATTATTTTGTTAAGGGATTATCATGATTTTACATACCAGGAAATCGCTTATATTTTAGGTGAGAGCCTAACCAATGTGAAAGTTAAATTGTATCGGGCGCGGCAAAGAGTAAAAGAGGTGATGAAAAATGAAATGTAATGTAGTTGAAAAGATCAAACCATACCTGCAGGGAATATTAACTAAAACGGAAGAAAAGGCATTGGAAGATCATATAAAAGGCTGTTCAGAGTGTCAGGAGCAGCTTGAGATTTATTTGAATGAGAGTGAGAAAGGGAAAATAAAACCCGGGGAGGATTTTTGTCATGCGCAATCGGGTGAAGATTTGAGTGAGCAAAAGCAACAAAAGATTCTTCGTATGGCCAAATATAAAAGCCGGTTTAATATCGTCCTTTCGCTGCTGTTACTGTTGTTTGTAGCATATATTGCAGGCATTTTTCTGTCGTCCATGTTCTTTACTTTGGGAAAAGAAAATTCCCGGAATTATAAAGCTGAGAAAACTGCGGCACTGATCATGGAATTTACATTTCCCAATGTATCATCGGCGATATATCCTAGTCCAAATTTTTACACTAGCGGCTCGGGCTCCGGCAGCCGCTTTGAAGTAAAACCTTATTTTGCGGCAACGGGCATTTACGCATTAGAAAAGCAAGTCGGCAAAGAACGCTATCCCATCGGAAGTTTAAATATGAAGCATTTACTTTTTTCAACGTCGATAAATTGGTCCTGGGAAAACGGCTCATACAATAGTTACCTGTACTTTTACCACCCTGAGCAATACGCAGGTTTACCTGCCGGGCACAATGAAGTGACATCGACTAACTGGGATGCTCTGGAATCCTTGCCCGCTGGTACCGTCGCAGAACTAGCCTTTTCTTTTAATCAAACTTATTCTATAAAACAGGTCATGAATATGCTTGCAGACTATGACCTGGATATCTTATGGTACGCCATAGCTACCGGTTTGGAGGGGACTTCCGGGCAAACCCCCTTAAGCGTTTTCGGCGGGGTCTGGGGGTTCAAGGATCTATCCGATAACATGCTAAGCGGAAATTCTACTATTAGAAGTGATGACGATTCTGTACGTAAGGAGTATTTTTTAAACTCGATGCGTTTTCTCGCTGAAAATGAAAGCCTGGCCAAAAAAATTTACCGGGGAAATCCTAACAATTTGCGTTTAGCAGAGCGGTGCGAGTACCTGGAGGAAAACGGCGTGCATGTTTATGGCGTTGTTGTGACAGGGCCGGCTAAGGAGCTGTTAAAATTACGCGAATTAGAATCCATTCACTCTCCGGCTTTAGGTGAGGTCCGCCTGTGGAATTGGTTTAGCCGCAGCTTCAGCGGACAGTTGTATTAGATATCTTATTTGTAATGCGACTAACTTCAACAGCTTAAGGACGCGCTGCACAGAATGCCATAGATGGGAGGTTTCGTAAGGCGTAACTGCTATCGCCCCTTTGCTGCAACAATTAATACTTGCTTCCATAAGCGGCTGCGCTATGGAGATAAAGAAGTTGTTTTACGACCTCGCCCCCCTCTTTTAGATAGGATGTACTTCATCAGGATGTAATTCCTGAAAACGCTACCTTGTTGAAAGATGGCAAAATCATTTCTTATGAAGAATTTCAAGAAATCTGGTCCAATTTGACCAATTCGATTAAAGAATTGTGCTCAGCGGGTAAGGAAATTACAGGCTTCACGAACGTCCTTTACTAAATCCATCACATTATCATCGGTGTTGATTCCGGCTTTTTCTGCTTCGCCCTCCATTTCTTTTTGCAGCATTTTCATGGCGTAGACAGCGGAGTTCATCAGAATGACCCGATCCTCTTCACAGATAAGAGTGACCCGGTCTCCGGTGACAAGGCCCAGTTTTGAACGAATATCTTTAGGCAGTGTAATTTGTCCTTTTGACATTACTTTGGCGTTACCGACTATAGGAATACTCACGGTTGAACCTCCCTTCTAACTCTCGGTAGGGTTATTCCTACTTCCTGCCACCAGTATATGCTGAATCGCCCGAGAATATAATAGGCTTTTCATGTGAGCGAGATTCAGTGGACACTGGACGGGTAAACTATCTTGATGTCATATCAATATTTTGATAAAATATGCATACGCTATAGTTGGAGGTGTAATATGCCAAACATCAGACCAAGCTCTGATTTGAGAAATAAGTATAACGAGATTTCGGAGTTTTGCCACAAGTATTCTGAACCTGTTTATATTACCAAAAATGGACAGGGAGATTTGGCGGTCATGAGCATAGCTACTTATGAAAGGCTCGTCGGAAAGTTTGAACTGTATAAGCTGCTGGATGAAGGAATGGAAGCTGTAAAAAATCGCAGAGTTGTATCTGCAGAGAGTGTATTTGAAAAAATCGAAAACGAATTGCTAAAATGAAACAATATGAGATTCTGATGACTAAACCTGCGGCGGATGACTTGCAGACGATTGCCGAATACATTACCTATGAACTGCTTGAGCCTGTCATAGCGAAAAAACTAGTGGGCAAAATCAAAGAGGTTGTGATGAGTTTGGACAAATTACCGACCCGTCATGCTCTGGTAACGGACGAGCGTCTTGCCGCGCAGGGGATTCGCAAGCTGATTGTGGAAAACTATATTGTGTTTTATGTGGTATCTGAAAAAGATGAAACCGTTACCGTTATTCGGATTATATATGGCAGGCGGGATTGGGAACAATTATTGTAACCCCGAGATGCTTGGGGTTACAACAAAGTTTTCGGCCATTGAATAATTGGATGACAAATCAGGAAAAAATCAGTAATATGCAATGATGAAACCAAGAGCCGCGCGATTCACTCTCTGATGAGTGAGCACTGCGGCTCTGTTATTTTGCTAGTCAAAAAAGTATTGACTCCGATAGATTTTCACAGCCGCTTACGAAGTATTAGGTGAAGATGAAAAATCTACATGTAGAAATAACGTAAACGAGGAGGTGGGGCATTGAAGATTACTGAAGAAAACTTTGTTGCCCAGCTGCAGATGAGAAACCAGAATGCTTTGGCGTATGTCATTGATCATTATGCCTGGATTCTCAAAACCGTTATAAAGAAACATCTATTCTACCTTCCCGATCTGTATGAAGAGTGTATGAATGATTGCCTTTTGGCTATTTGGAATAATATTGGCAATTATGCTCCTGAAAGAAACAGCTTCAAAAATTGGGTAGGAGGAATCGCCAAATATAAATCCACTCCCTATGCAGCCAAACTTCCTGAAAAAAGCGGCAAGGCAAGTGATGCTTGGGAACAGGTTGGGGAAGCTTTCACCATACATTTACAACAATAATCAATGGGAGATAACCGATAACGTCAGGCAAGAAAGGGGACGCTCCGAAACTGAAAGTTTCGTTACGTCCCCCTTTTGTTATAGCACAACCTATGTTCACAAAAAGCGACTTGATGTTGTTGTGGGCTTTCGTAAAATAGAATAAATTATTTCGATTTGATGTAATATTTAGCTTTAAATCCGTAGTACATGGGTGAGGCGGAAAGGAAGGTGATGTGATATTGCTCGATAGCGAAATCATTGACTTGTTTTATGAGCGCTCGGAGCAGGCAATCATGGAACTATCAAAAAAGTATGGATCGGTATGCAGAAAAGTCGCCAGAAATATTTTGAACAACGATCTTGACGCAGAAGAATGTGTCAACGACTCTTTTTTAGGAGCATGGAATTCGATACCGCCTCAAAACCCAAATCCTTTGCTGACATATATTTGCCGTATTGTCCGCAACCTCTCTATTAAAAAATATCATACGAACACTGCCATTAAGCGAAATAGTTTTTATGATGCTGCATTGGACGAGTTGGAAGAATGCCTTGCGTCGCCGGCCAATGTAGAAAATGAATTAGCTGCAAAGGAATTAACGCTTCTATTAGATAGTTTCCTTGATACTTTAGACAAAGAAAATCGCATGATGTTTGTGCGTCGCTATTGGTATGCAGATTCCGCACCCGATATTGCGGCAAGGTTTCAGACCAGTAGCAACAATGTTACTGTCCGTCTTTTCCGTACCCGGAAAAAATTACAAAATTATTTGCGAAAGGCAGGTTTCGAAATATGAAACGTGAAGATATTTCACATGCCATCGGGAATATCAGCACCCGGCATATCCAAGAAGCGGAGAGCTATTCGTCGCAAAATATTACACGCAAACGGTTTCCCGCCAAAAAAATAGTGGCGTTGGTTGCTTCTCTTGCGCTATGTTTTACTCTAGCTATACCTGCACTGGCAGCCGCAGATGTGCAAGCAGCGTATAAAATCTTGTATGCGGCATCTCCAAAAATTGCACAAGAACTCAAGCCGGTAAGAATGTCCTGCGAAGATGACGGTATTAAGATGGAAGTCATTTCTGCCTATATCAACGGTGATAAAGCCGAAATATATATTTCTATGCAAGACATGACCGGTGAGCGGATTGACGAAACAACCGACCTGTTTGACAGCTATAGTATTAATCGTCCTTTCTCCAGTAGCGCAACCTGTGAGAGGATAAGCTATGATGAAGAAACCCAGACAGCAACTTTTTTGATTAGCATCACACAATGGGGGCAAAAAGAAATTGGCGGGGAGAAAATAACATTTACAGTTGATAAATTTCTTAGTAACAAGCAGGAATACCATGATAAAATCCCGCAGATTGATTTAAGTACAGTAAACCGCTCTCCGCAGACGCAGACCGATGTGAATATCAGAGGTTGGAGTACGCAGCGTGATATTAGCCTGGACGATTTTAGTAAAGGGCCGGAATACATTCACTATTTAACAGCAACTTCCGAA
>JAQVOX010000071.1 GCA_028702435.1 Desulfotomaculaceae bacterium
GTGCCCTGGCCATTTTGGTGAATTTGTTCTTGCGCCGGTTTAAATTAGTTGCTTACAGCATTGGGTTTCTTATACTTGCTTCAGTGCTGTTGGGCGGAATTTTGCCTGTTTTTGTGCAGAGGTTTATCGTCGCTCCAAACGAAATCTCTATGGAAACTCCGTATTTAGCCAGAAACATTGAGTATACCAGAAATGCGTATAACCTTGACAAGATCGAAAAGAGAAGTTTTCCTGCCGGTAAGGTATTGTCGCTGGAAGACATTCAGGCTAATCAGGACACAATCACAAATATCAGGCTTTGGGATTGGGAACCTCTTCAGCAGACCTACTCTCAACTTCAAGAAATTAGACTTTACTATCAATTTAAGGAGATTGACATCGACCGGTACGTTATTGACGGACGTTACCGCCAGGTAATGCTGGCGGCCAGAGAACTGAACCAGGATCACCTCTCCAGTCAGGCGAAGACCTGGATCAACCAGCGGCTTATCTATACGCACGGCTATGGGGTTGCCATGAGTCCGGTTAATGAACACACAACAGAAGGTTTTCCCACTTTTTTTCTAAAGGATATCCCTCCCGTAAGTACAACCGACATTGAAGTCACGCGGCCTGAAATATACTATGGAGAAGTCACTGATAATTATGTTATTGTTAATACGAAAACAAAGGAATTTGATTATCCCCTGGGTGACGATAATGCCTATACAACATATGAGGGCGACGGTGGGGTGAGTTTAGCCGGTTTCTTGCGGCGGGTGATGTTCGCTTTTTCTGTTGGAGACTATAAGTTGCTTCTCGCCAAAGATATTGATAACAGCAGCAAGATCTTATATTACCGCAATATCGATCAAAGAGTGCATAAAATTGCCCCCTTCCTTGATTATGATAATGACCCTTATCTAGTATTGAGTGAAGGTAAACTTTATTGGATGTGGGACGCCTATACCACTACTGACAAATATCCTTATTCAGAACCCTATAATAGAATTAATAACTACATCCGTAATTCCGTGAAGATTGTAGTAGATGCTTATACGGGAGATGTTGATTTTTATATTAGCGATATTGAAGACCCTCTGGTAATGACTTATAGCAAGATCTTTCCAGGAATGTTCAAGTCCCTGGAAGAAATGCCGGATGATCTGAGACATCATATTCGCTATCCACTGGATTACTTCACTATTCAGGCTAACATGTATGCTGTATACCATATGGAAGACCCACAGATATTCTACAACAAAGAAGATAAATGGAACATACCGAGGGATACCTTCAATGTCGAACAGAAAATGATGGAGCCATACTATACGATCATTAAACTACCCGGAGAAAATAAGCCGGAGTTTGTGTCGATTTTACCTTTTACACCACAGAACAAGAATAATATGATCGCCTGGATGGCGGCCAGGTCTGACGGTGAACAATATGGGAATTTGCTTACTTATAGTTTTCCAAAACAGGAGCTTGTTTACGGACCGAGCAATATTGAGGCCAGAATTAATCAGGATACAACAATATCACAGCAAGTATCCCTGTGGGACCAGCGTGGCTCCCGGGTGATCCGGGGCAACCTGCTGGCTATCCCGATTAAAGACGCCCTGCTTTATGTCGTACCGCTTTACCTTCAGTCTGAGCAAAGCAAGATGCCGGAGTTGCGCAGGGTGATTGTAGCCCATGGCGATATGGTGGTGATGGAGCCTACGCTGGGAATAGCGCTTGAGAAAATATTCGGCAAAGGAGGAGACGTCCAAAGGCCAATTGAGCCGGCCGAGCAAACTGACCAACCGCCTCCTTCAAGTATGGCTGAATTGGCCCAAAAGGCTAACCAGCTCTATGATGAGGCTCAGGATAAACTTAAAGCGGGAGATTGGTCGGGGTATGGTGAAACATTATCGAGGTTAAAGCAGACCTTGTCGGAATTGGTCCAAAGCTCAAATCAATGAGCAAACATATAAGGGGCGCCACTTTTTCGAAATAAAGGGGGTTCCCCTTTTAAGAATAAATATGCTTGTCCCCGCTTGAATTACTTGATTGCCATGTTATGGTAAAGTTGACTTTTGTCATTATCCTGGCGGTGACGCCTTATTTTATTGTTGAGGTGTTTCGTATGCCCTATTGAGAGTTGGATCAATTTAAGTATTTCTATTATGAGCGTCTTCCGGAAGAGCCGTCCGGATTAAATAAAACGATTTTGTTTGTCCACGGCGCCGGGGGGAGTGGCAGCTACTGGACCAGGCAGTTAATTGAGATCGGGTCTATGGCCCGTACTGTGGCAGTGGATTTGCCCGGGCATGGCCGGTCGGAGGGGACAGCCTATGATAGTATCGCTGCTTACAGTGAATTGATCAGGAAATTTGCCGAAAAAGCTATTGGTGGCTCCTTTTATTTGTGCGGGCATTCTCTTGGCGGTGCAGTTGCGTTGGATTTCACTCTGGCGCACCCGGAACTGTTGCAAGGTGTTATTTTAATGTCCACCGGAGCCAGGCTAAGCATTCTTCCTGCCATTCTTGATATTTTAAAAAGCGGCCTGCACTATCATAAATTGGCTGAAATTATTTATAGTAAAAAGGCTCGGCGCCGAATGGTAGCGCTTGGTGCTCAAGAAATGGCTGCTACCAGCCCTTTAGTATGGTTTAAAGACTTCACTGCGTGTGACCGTTTTGACGTGACCGCCAGGCTTGCGGAAATTCAACTACCAGTCTTGATCCTAACGGGGACCGACGACTTGCTGACCCCTGTAAAATGTGGCCGCTCGCTGGCGGCCGGCTTGGCCAACGCCAGGCTATACGAAATCGAAGGGGCAGGCCACATGCCCATGCTGGAGAAAACTGAGGATGTTAACAGTTATATCGTAGACTTTATCAATAAATAAAATGACTGCAAATTTGGGGAGGGGAAGTACGTGACTACAAAGAAGATTAGGAAGATAGGCGTACTAACGGGTGGTGGTGACTGCCCGGGGCTTAATGCAGTAATCCGTGCTGTAGTAAAAACAGCCATTAGGGAATACCGGCTTTTTGTTACTGGTTTTGAGAACGGTTTTGGGGGTTTGATCCAAAACAGGGCCCGTGAATTGACGGAAAAAGATGTGATCGGTATTTTGCCGCGTGGTGGAACCATTTTGGGAACAACTAACAGGGACAACCCCTTTCATTACCCGATCATGATCAATGGCCAAAAGGTATTTAAAGATGTGTCGGACCGGATTATTGAAAACGTTAACATCCATGACATTGACGCGATGATTATCATTGGTGGTGATGGCAGTCTCAGTATCGGCAAGGAACTTTATGAAGAAAAAGGTCTGCCGGTAGTAGGTGTGCCCAAAACTATTGACAATGATTTGTCCGCAACTGATCAAACCTTTGGTTTTGATACTGCGCTGGAAACTGCTACCGAGGCCATTGATAAGCTGCATACAACGGCGGAGTCACACCACCGGATCATTGTACTCGAAGTAATGGGGCGCTACGCCGGGTGGATTGCGCTTGAGTCCGGCCTAGCGGGAGGGGCGGACGTAATCCTTATTCCTGAGATTCCTTATACACTGGAAAATATAGTGAAGAAGATTAATGCCCGGCGGGACCAGGGCAAAAACTTCAGCATTGTGGTGGCAGCTGAAGGGGCTCGGCCGGTCGGAGGAGAAATGGTGGTTCAGCGTCGGGTGGAAGACAGTTTTGAACCGATTCGCCTGGGAGGTATAGGCAACGTTGTCGCTTATGAAATTGAAGAGGCCACAGGTTTGGAGACCCGGGCAACTGTACTGGGACACTTGCAGCGGGGCGGATCTCCCACCCCTTTTGATCGGATTTTAGCAACCCGCTACGGCGCTGGTGCAGTTAATATGGTTATGTCTGGGAAATTTGGGGAAATGGTTTGCCTGCGTACACCGAATATTAAATCAGTGCCGCTTGCTGAAGCGGTGCACGAACAGCGCCTGGTTCCCGTTAAATGTGATATAGTGCGCACTGCCCGGCAAATTGGGATTTCTTTTGGAGATTAAATATTTATGAACAAATAAGGTTTAATAATGATATTATTATGGTGATGATATTGATTAGGGCAGAGAAAGGAGTTCGAGATGGGTTATTATCTGGTTCCGCCTGTGTATCGTCCACCAAGTGAAGCTCACAGCTTGATTTTGCAAGTTACTTTAGGTTGCTCCCATAACGCCTGCAGCTTTTGTGTAGCCTATAAGGGCAAGAAATTTAGAGTAAAAACTTGGCCGGAGATCGAGGCGGATATTGAAGCAGCGAAGAAATACTACCCTAATGCGACAAGAATTTTCCTGGCTGACGGCAACGCTATGGTGGCTGATACCGGCTTGCTATTGAAGGTATTAGAAAAAGTACATCGTGATTTTCCTTATTTAGAGCGGATTGGAATCTACGCCAGGGCAAGTGATTTTCTGGAAAAAACGCCGGAGGATTTGAAGAAGCTAAGTGAAGCCGGTATTGGTCTTGTATACTACGGACTGGAAAGCGGCAGTGACCGCATCCTCAAAATGATCCACAAGGGAGAAACAGTTTCGCAGATGATTGAAGGCGGTCACAAGGCCATGGAGGCCGGGTTGCCGCTATCGATTACATTTATTATTGGATTAGGTGGTCCGGAATTGTCTGAAGAACACGCTAAAGAGACTGCGGCGGCAGCCAGCGCGATTAATCCGGCTTACCTGTCGGCGCTGACCATGTTTATCCCGGAAGGTTCTTTCATGGATAGAAAACTAAAGCGTGGTGAATTTAAGCTTCTGACGCCGGAGCAAACCTTAAGAGAGCTAAAAATTCTGCTAGAAAATATCTTACTGGAAAACTGTGTGTTTAGAAGTAACCACGCTTCAAATTACCTGCCGCTTAAAGGCGTCCTGAACCGGGACCGGGACAAGATGCTGGCAATGATCGATAAGGCGCTGGCGAACCCTCGCCTTCTAAGGCCTGAATTTTTACGTGGACTATAATAGGGACATACCGTTAATGCATACAAAGAGCGAATCCCTTGCTATATAATAGTAAATATGTTAAAATATATTACTATATTTTAACATATAAATTAGATTTAGGAGGCCGGCTAGTGAAAATCGGTATCTTTACCGACAGTTATTTACCATATACCAGCGGTGTTGTGCGTTCAATTGAAACATTTACCGAAGAGCTCACTAATACTGGTCATGAGGTTTTTATTTTTGCCCCCAGTTATCGCGGCTGCAATCAAGAAAGTAGGGTGTTTCGTTTTTCGTCAATTCCTTCACCCACCAATCCGGATTTCAACTTGGCGGTACCTTTTTCAATACGGTTAAGGCCTATGATTAAAAAGCTACACCTTGATCTAATTCATGTACACTCTCCCTTCCTGTTAGGGCGTCTTGGAGCCCGGTATGCGAGACGGCTGGGTATACCGCTAGTTTTTACTTATCATACCTTGTATGAGCAATATGTACACTACATACCAATTGCCCAATCTGTTACTAAAGAGTTGGCGCAAAAAGTAAGCCGGGGTTTTTGTAACCATTGTGATGGTGTTATTGTTCCTACAGGTATAATTGGCAACTACTTGCGTGATATCGGAGTAAGTACGCCTATTAATATCGTACCAACCGGGATCAATGTGGCAAAATTTCAGTCTGGTGACCCAGATTGGCTGCAGCGTAGATTTAACCTGCCACCGGGTGAAAAAATTCTTATATTTGTAGGAAGACTAGGACAAGAAAAAAATATTGGGTTCCTGATGGACTGTTTTAAAGCTATAAACAGAGAAATCAGCAATACCAGGCTAGTTTTGGTTGGCAGTGGTCCTGCGGAAGAGGATTTGAAAAAGAGAGCAAGCGACTTGGGCATTTCCCAACAGGTTACATTTACAGGCGTTCTACAACCTGCAGATGTGGTTAACTGTTATGCTGGAGCTACTCTTTTTGTTTTTTCTTCAGTAACTGAAACCCAGGGCATTGTTATTGCCGAAGCTAAAGCGGCCGGACTTCCGGTAGTTGCTGTGCGTGCTTTCGGGGTTTCCGAGATGGTGCAGGATAAAGTAGATGGATTCCTGACCGAACTTGAGCCGCGTCAATTTATTGAAAAAATAATCCTTCTTTTGAAAGATGAGCAGCTTTATCAAGAAATGAGCCAAAAGGCGAGACAAAATGCGGAACAGTTATCAACAGCAAATTGTACGGCAACATTAATCAGTTGCTACCACCAGGTTATTGCAAACTTTACAGTTCCTGAATAAATACCGGTGGGTTAAAATATGCCGGTACTTTATTCTCGAAAAGCCTTCTTACTTGACAGAAGGCTTTTTCTTTTTGCATAAAAGAACCGGAAAGATAAAGAATAATGCAAAAGGATGGAGGTGTATGTATGAAATCTGAGTTGGAAAAAGGGCCAAGTGACATAGAAAAAAGTTATGTGTACAAAGAACAAGGCCAACAACTTGGAAACGTGATTGCTGATGAAAAGGAGAAACATTTTCAGGCTTTAGACCATATTATCGAGCGTTATTCGCAAGAACCGGGGCAATTAATTAGAATTCTGCTTAAAGCCCAGGATATATTCGGTTACCTGCCGGAGGAGGTTCAAGCATACATAGCTCTAAAAACTGGAGTACCAGTCAGTGAGGTCAACGGGGTAGTTACTTTTTACTCTCTCTTTGCCACTGAGCCGAGAGGGAAGAACATATTTAAGGTTTGTATGGGCACAGCCTGCTACGTTAAGGGGGCCCAGGAAATTATGAGTACACTCAAGGAACACTTAAAAATAGATGAAGGGGGTATCACTTCAGACCGGCTTTTTACATTAGAAACTACTCGCTGTGTCGGCGCCTGTGGGCTTGCTCCCGTATTACTGGCAAACGAGCGAGTTTATGGTGAAGCTAAGGCCGCAGAGGTACCTAAAATTATTCAAAATTACCGGAAAGGTGAAAAAATTGAAAGTAAGAAGCATTGACGATTTAGAATCGTTAAAAGGAAAATACTACCCGCTTATTAAACAAAGACTAGGCTACCGTAATGGCCTGGGCCTGACTCAAATTATGGTTTGCTCGGGAACGGCCTGCACATCTTCCGAAAGTGATGCTCTCTACCAGGAATTGGAGCGGGAGTTGGCCAGGTGTAATTTAAATCACAATGTCAGAGTGAATAGGACCGGCTGCTTTGGTTTTTGTCAGCATGGGCCAATAATGATGGTTCATCCAGGAGAAATATTCTACTGCCGCGTCAAGCCGGAAGATGTCAAGGAGTTTGTACAAACCCACCTGGTGGACGGACAGTTATTGGACCGATTGTTTTATCGGGATGCTACGGGAAAAAGGGTTTCGAGCATAAAGGATATTCATTTCTTTAAGGCTCAAAAAAGAATTGTACTGCAAAACTGTGGTGTAATTAATCCTGAGGAAATAGGAGAATATATAGCCCGGGACGGCTACTTTTCCTTAGCTGATATTATATTAAATAAACAACCGGGTGACATTATCGACATCATCAGCAAATCAGGTCTCCGGGGCAGGGGCGGCGCCGGTTTTCCAACGGGTAAAAAATGGGAAATGACTGCCGCTCAGGATGTTAACCCGAAGTATGTAGTATGCAACGCCGATGAAGGTGATCCCGGTGCTTTCATGGACCGCAGCATCCTGGAGGGTGACCCGCACAGTGTTCTGGAAGCCATGTCCATTGCGGGTTATTGCATTGGGGCCGGGCAGGGCTATATCTATATTCGGGCCGAGTATCCCATCGCCGTGGAAAGGCTGGAGATGGCCATTAACCAGGCCAGGGAAATTGGTATACTTGGCCCGGGCCTGTTTGGCTCTTCCTTTGATTTTGACATTGAACTGCGTTTCGGAGCCGGCGCTTTTGTTTGTGGGGAGGAAACGGCGCTTCTGCATTCAGTGATGGGCCAGCGTGGCGAGCCCCGTCCGCGACCGCCCTACCCAGCCCAGGAAGGGCTTTGGGGCAAGCCCACCTTAATCAGTAATGTGGAGACTTACGCCAACATACCGGCTCTTTTACGAAGTGGATGGGAGTGGTATCAGGGGCATGGCACTGCTACTAGTAAGGGTACCAAAGTTTTTTCCCTGGCCGGGAAAATAAATAATACCGGACTGATTGAGGTACCAATGGGCACATCTCTGCGTACCATAATATTTGATATCGGCGGCGGCATAGCCGTGGACAGGCAATTTAAAGCGGTGCAGACCGGCGGCCCGTCAGGCGGCTGTATCCCGGCAAAATTTCTTGACCTGCCGGTGGACTATGAAACCCTCAAGGAAACCGGCTCAATCATGGGTTCCGGCGGGATCATTGTCATGAGCGAGGACAACTGCATGGTTGACCTCGCTCGTTTTTACCTGGAGTTTACCCAGGACGAGTCGTGCGGCAGGTGTACACCTTGTCGGGTAGGCACGAAAAGAATGCTGGAAATATTGAAAAGAATCATAGAAGGGCAGGGAGAAATGGAAGACCTGGAAATACTGGAGGAGCTTGCTTTCGATGTCCGCGATGCTTCTTTATGCGGTCTGGGTCAGACTGCGCCCAATCCGGTTATTTCTACACTGCGTTATTTCAAGGAGGAGTATATCGCCCATATCCGGGATAAAATTTGTCCTGCCGGCGTGTGCAAAGAGTTGCTCACTTATCAGGTCGATGAGGAAAAATGTATCGCCTGTGGCCTTTGCGCCAAAGCCTGCGCGGTGGGGGCCATCTCCGGCGCACCAAAACAACCGTACCAGATCGACCCCCAAAAGTGTGTCAAGTGTGCGTCTTGTGTGGCGAAGTGTCCGAAAAAAGCGATTTTAAAAGGCGCCGGCAGGGAGGTGGCGGGTCAATGAGCAGGCAGGAATTTTCGCCGGGGCCGGTGGTCAGGAAAACCGGCCAGCTTTATGACAATCCGGAAAAAGAGGTAGAAAAGATTCGGCTGACAATTGACGGCAGGGAAATTGAAGCCCAAAAGGGAATGAATGTTTTAGAGGCGGCCCGGGCAGCAGGCATTGAAATCCCGAGCCTGTGTTACCTGCGTCATATAAATGAAATTGGCTCCTGTAGGGTCTGTCTGGTTGAGGTCGAAATAAAGGGGGCCATGACTCTCCAGGCCGCCTGTGTTTATCCTGCCACCGCAGGGCTGGTAGTTTATACTTCTTCACCACGGGTAAGGCGGGTCAGGAGAACTATGGTTGAACTATTGCTATCCGATCATCATCGTGAGTGCACCACCTGTATTCGTAATTTGAACTGTGAGCTACAGAATATAGCGGATAACCTGGGGATCAGGAATATCAAATATACCGGGGAAATGAAAGAAATACCGGTGCAAAATAAAAATCCCTTTATTGTCAGGGATTATAATAAGTGCATTAAGTGCCGCCGGTGTGAGGCGATTTGTAGCAAAGTGCAGGAGGTTAATGTTTACTCCGCCCAAAACCGGGGTTATGATACTGTTATTGCTCCTGCCTTCATGCAGGACCTTTCCCAGGTGGCCTGCATCACTTGTGGGCAATGCGTTATCGCCTGCCCTACTGCTTCACTTACTGAAAAAGAATGCATCGATTCAGTATGGGAGGCTTTGGAAGACCCGGACAAATATGTAGTGGTACAAACTGCACCATCCATTCAGGTCACCTTAGGGGAGATGTTTGGTTACCCGGTCGGAACAGTGGTAACGGGTAAGCTGGTAACGGCTTTGCGGCGACTGGGCTTTGACCGGGTATTCTCTACGGATTTTACCGCCGACGTAACCATCATGGAGGAAGCCCATGAATTACTAGCAAGGTTGGAACAGGGCGATCGGTTGCCCTTGCTGTCTTCCTGCAGCCCGGGGTGGGTCAAGTTCGCTGAACACTTTTATCCGGAATTTTTGGAAAACCTATCAACCTGCAAATCCCCACATGAAATGTTTGGCGCACTAACCAAAACTTACTTTGCCCAAAAGGAAGGGTTAGATCCGGCAAAAATTGTGGTAGTGGCGATTATGCCCTGCACGGCGAAAAAGTATGAGGCCAGCCGCCCTGAAATGGGGACCGCAAGTTATAAGGATGTGGATTGGGTCCTCACCACCAGGGAGCTGGCTAGAATGCTGAGGCAGTCAGGTATAAAATTTCAGGAGTTGCCTGATGAAGAC
>JAQVOX010000072.1 GCA_028702435.1 Desulfotomaculaceae bacterium
CGGTCGCAGGATGGTGCCGTAAGCCTGAACAACGCGCTGGAAAAGAAACATGATGGTTCTTTGCTGGAGAACCTTTCGGGAATGTTGCAGGGCCATACGTCAGAATTGCAATCGGACGGTGACGGCTGGCAGAATCCCTGGAAACCGCCCTCAATCATGGCGGCGGCCTGGCTGTGGCGACAGTTGCCGGCGGGGAGGAGATCATCTTCAGCGAGAACTTCGCCTGTGTCGACTGCGGGATCAGCCTTACGGAAATTTCACCCAGGCTGTTTTCCTTCAATACCCCCTATGGGGCCTGTCCGGAGTGCACTGGCCTGGGGATTAAAAGGGAGATTGACCCGGGGTTGGTCATCCCCGACCGTAGTAAATCCATAGCCGGTGGGGCTATTGGGAGCTGGGCCGTCGGAGGCTATTATTACCAGTACCTGGAGGAAATTGCTGCGCAGTACGGTTTCAGCCTGGAGACTCCGGTGCAGGAGTTGTCGCCGGAGCACCTAGACGTGATCCTGTACGGCAGTGCCGGCAAAAAGTTTAGATTTGTCCTGCAAAGTGATCTATACGGGCGCAGGCACGAGGTGTACGCTTCTTTTGAGGGAGTAATTAACAACCTGGCCCGCCGCTATCGGGATACTAACTCGGAGCACCAGCGGGAGGACATTGAGAAATACATGAGAAGCCACCCCTGCCCGGCCTGCGGCGGCGCTCGGCTCAAGCCGGAGGCGCTGGCGATAAGAGTGGGAGATCGCTCCATCAACGAAGTCACCCGGCTGGCCGTGCTGGAGGCGCTGCATTTTTTTGCCGCCCTGGAGCTGACCGGCCGGGAAAAGGCGATTGCACGGCAGGTTTTAAAAGAAATCAATGAGCGCCTGGGCTTTCTGGTCAATGTGGGGTTGGATTACCTGGCCCTGGACCGGGCTGCGGGCACCCTCTCGGGGGGCGAGGCCCAACGGATCAGGCTTGCTACTCAGATTGGCTCCGGCCTGATGGGGGTGCTCTATATCCTTGACGAGCCCAGCATCGGGCTGCACCAGCGGGACAACCAGCGCCTGCTCCGGACCCTGGAGCGGTTGCGTGACCTGGGTAACACGCTGATCGTGGTGGAGCATGACGAAGACACCATGCGGGCCTGCGACCATATCATCGACATCGGCCCCGGGGCCGGGGTGCATGGCGGGCAGTTAGTGGCTACAGGTACCTATCAAGATATCTTAAATTGTCCGGACTCTGTGACAGGGCAATACCTAAGCGGGCGCAAGGCTATTCCGGTGCCCCTGGCGCGACGCCGCCCCGGCAACAAGGCGGTAGTGGTTACGGGCGCCTCAGAGAATAATCTTAAAAGTATTGATGTTGCCTTTCCGCTAGGCCTGTTTATTTGTGTGACAGGGGTGTCCGGCTCGGGCAAAAGTACACTGGTCAACGATATTCTGTATAGAAAGCTGGCCCAGGAGCTGCACCGGGCCCGGACTCAGCCCGGGCTCTGCCAGGACGTCAGTGGCCTGGAGTACCTGGACAAGGTCATCGACATCGACCAGTCGCCTATCGGTCGCACCCCCCGCTCTAATCCGGCCACCTACACCGGCGTTTTCACCGATATCCGGGACTTGTTCAGCCGGACGCCGGAATCGAAAATGCGCGGCTACAGGTCCGGGAGGTTCAGCTTCAACGTCAAGGGGGGGCGCTGTGAGTCCTGTCAGGGCGACGGGATCATCAAAATCGAGATGCACTTCCTGCCCGATGTCTATGTGCCTTGTGAAGTCTGCAAGAGCCGACGTTATAACCGGGAAACCCTGGAGGTCCGCTACAAGGGAAAAAACATCGCGGATGTGCTAGAGATGACGGTGGACCAGGCGGTGGAGTTCTTCGGCCCAATCCCCAAAATACACCGCCGGCTGAAAACCTTGCAGGATGTGGGCCTGGGGTACATACGCCTGGGGCAGCCGGCCACTACCTTGTCAGGTGGTGAGGCCCAGCGTGTGAAGCTGGCCACAGAGCTTTCCCGGCGCTCCAACGGCAAGACCTTCTATATCCTGGATGAACCCACCACAGGTCTGCACTCCGCTGATATCGACCGGCTGCTTCAAGTGCTGCACCGGCTGGTGGAGGCCGGAGACACCGTTGTGGTGATTGAACATAACCTGGATGTAATCAAGACTTCCGATTATATTATTGACCTGGGTCCCGAGGGGGGCGACAAGGGTGGCCGGGTGGTGGTCACAGGCATGCCGGAAGAAGTGGCAGCGGCGCCGGAGTCTTACACCGGGCAATTTTTAAAAAGAGTCCTGGCGCGGGGGCCGCGGCAGGATTACCGGTACTGGCGCGAAACATTGTCCGATCTGCCGGCTTTCAGCTAACGGCCGGTGAGAACACCGGCCGTTAGCTTCATTTAATTATGCCTGCGCTGGTTTTGGAGAAAAAGAAGACCTGCTGAAAGCGGTGGTTTGATGCAGCTGGATGAAAAGATAAAGCTGGTCCCGGCCCGGCCGGGTGTTTACCTGTACCGGGACGCTGCCGGCAAAATAATCTATGTCGGCAAGGCGGTATCACTTAAACACCGCGTGCGCTCATACTTTCGGCCCAGCGCCCACCATCAGCCCCGGACTAAATTAATGCTGGGGAAAGTGGAAGACCTGGATTTTATAGTCACCGACTCCGAGGTGGAGGCGCTGATCCTGGAGCAGAATTTGATTAAGGAGAAGCGCCCCCGCTACAATGTGCTGCTTAAAGATGATAAAAGCTACCCTTATTTAAAAGTTACCTTGACGGAGACTTACCCGCGGGTGCAGATCACCAGGCGGCGGATCAAAGACGGGGCGCGGTATTTCGGCCCTTACACCCGGGTGGGGGCGGTTAACGAAACCCTGCGCCTGCTGAAAAAAATTTTCCCTTTTCGCTCCTGCGGGAAGCGGGAGCCGGTACCCCGGTCGAGGCCGTGCTTGAACCACCACATCAAGCGCTGCCTTGGCCCCTGCTGTGGGCTGGTTGACAGCGAGGCTTACCGGGCTATGATTAACGAGGTGTGCCTGTTCCTTGAGGGGCGGCAGGATGACTTGATTAAACAATTGTCCGCCAAGATGGCTGAGGCTGCGGACAGATTGGAATTTGAACGGGCTGCGGTGCTTCGTGATCAACTGCAGGCGGTGCAGGAAGTGATTGAAAAACAGAAGATCATTTCCGGTGGCTTTGAAGACCAGGATGTGATGGCCATGGCCATGGCTTTTGATGAGGCCTGCATCATGGTATTTTTTGTGCGTGGCGGCAAACTAATCGGGCGGGAGCATTTTATGCTGAAGGGTACCCAGGACCTGAACCGCTCCGAAGTAATCGCCGCCTTTGTTAAGCAGTATTTCACCAGTGTGGATTTTATTCCCCGGGAAGTGCTCCTGTCTGAAGATATCGGTGAGGAAAAGGCGGTCATTGAGGAGTGGTTAACCGGTGCTAAAAAGGCTAAAGTATGCATAAAAACTCCCAAGCGCGGGAGGAAAAAGAAATTAGTGGAGTTGGCGGCCAAAAACGCTCTGTTAACCCTGGAGCAAGCTCAAAGCAGTAAGACTGCCCGCCGTGATGAGGCGCTGGAGGATCTGGAGAAGCTGTCTGTCGCTTTGGGGCTTAAGCGGCCTCCCCAGCGTGTGGAGTGCTACGATATTTCTAACACTCAGGGTTCGGGCAGCGTTGCCTCCATGGCTGTTTTGGAAGGTGGCAAGCCGTCAAAAGACCAGTACCGGCGCTTTAAAATACGTACCGTGGTGGGCCCGGACGACTATGCCTCGCTGCAGGAGGTAATTCGGCGGCGATTTACGCGCGCTAGGGAAGAGCGCGAGCTTTTGCGCACCGGACAGATGCCCAGCAAGGACGCCAGGTTCCACCGCCTGCCCGACCTGCTTATTGTAGACGGCGGGAAGGGGCAGCTCTCCGCTGTAAGGCAGGTTATGCACGAGCTGGGGGTAGCCGGCATACCGGCTTTTGGCCTGGCCAAGGAAGATGAGCTACTCTTTGCTGAGGGTAGACCAGACCCCCTGGTCTTGCCGGAGGACTCACGTGCCCTCCACCTACTGCAGCGCCTTCGGGACGAAGCGCATCGCTTCGCGATCACCTACCACCGGGGACTGAGGGATAAGACCGGGCTAAAGTCGCTGCTAGATGAAGTGGAAGGGGTTGGAACGGTGCGGCGCCGCTCCCTGCTGAAGACCTTCGGCTGCCTGGCCGCAATTGAGCAGGCGTCTTTAGAAGAGCTGGCCGCGGCTGGCGGGATGAATAAAAATGCGGCCCGGGCAGTATACGAATTTTTTCATAACAAAGTTTAATCAGCTGTGGTAATATTATTGTTTTATTCTAGCCCCATTGTATAATTAGGTGTGGTGAGTATATTATTAATGTTAGATACTTGAACGGGGGATTTATGTCAAAATATAAACTGGTAGCGGCAGATTTGGATGACACCTTGCTTGACGACAATTTTCGGCTGACCGGGCGGGTCAAAGAGATGATCAAAGCTGTCCTGGAGGCCGGTGTTCAGTTCACCTTATCCACCGGGCGGATGTACCGTTCGGCAGAGCCTTATGCCCGGGAGCTAGGCCTCGATACCCCTTTAATTACCTATCAGGGGGCGTTGGTAAAAAACGCTCTTTCCGGTGAAGTCTTGTTTTACCGCCCGTTGCCTTTGCGCTACGCTAGGGAAATTATTGGCCGTGTCCATGAGCTCGGCTACCATTTAAACGCTTATCTCGACGACCTGCTGTTGATGGAGCAGGATACACCGGAAGGCCGCCGCTATATGCAAATAGCCGGGGTGCAAGCGGAAATAGTAGGAGACTTATTGAAAATCTTGGATAGTGATCCTACAAAAGTAGTCGTTATAGCCGATGAGGCTCTGCTGGACCAACTCAGTGCTGAGTTGGCTCCAATCTATCATAATAAGGTGCATATATCCAAGTCGAAGCCATATTTTTTGGAATTTTCTCACCCTCAGGCTACAAAGGGCTATGCTCTAGCCATGCTGGCTGAGTACTATGGAATAAACAGGGATAAAATCATCGCTATCGGGGACAGTTATAATGACCTGGAAATGCTGGAGTATGCAGGCCTGGGCGTGGTGGTGGCTAACGCCAGGGAGGAAATTAAGGAAAAAGCAGGTTATGTGGCAACTGCACCTAACGGCGAAGGGGTAGTGGAGGCGCTGGAGAAGTTTGTACTGAGGAGGTGAGTGGCCTGGCGGATCAATATTTAATCGGAGTTGACCTTGGTGGTACGAAAATCCATACCGCCCTGGCCACTGAGAACGGCAATATTCTAGCTGAGACAAGAATACTTACCGGAACAGCCGGGGGGCCGTCATATGTTATCGGGCAGATTGCTGCTACTATCGGGCAGTTGCAAGCACAGGCTGGAGTTCCCGCCACCTCAATTAAAGTTGTTGCACTGGGTTCTCCCGGACCTCTAAACACTTCCAGTGGTGTGATTCAGTTTTCTCCAAACCTGCACTGGCATGATATTCCTATAAAGCAGTTGTTGGAGGAGCAATTATCACTAAAGGTAATTATTGATAATGACGCAAACCTAGCCGCACTGGGTGAGTATGTGTTCGGTGCGGGCAAAGGCAAAGAAAATATGGTTTATATCACTGTCAGCACGGGCGTTGGCGGAGGGCTAATCCTTGGAAGACAGCTTTATCACGGCGCTTCAGATGGCGCCGGTGAAATAGGCCATACTATTGTTTTGCCGGACGGGCCGCTATGTAGCTGCGGGGCAAGAGGTTGCCTAGAAGCTCTCTCTTCCGGCACCGCTATCGCCAGGGAAGCAAGGCGCCTTGTAGAAAGTGGCAGTGGTAAAAATATCCTGAACCGGGCCGGGGGCGATCCCAAGCGGATCAGTTCCGTTGTAGTGGCCGCCGCTGCGGCAAGCGGAGACCCCGAAGCAGTTTCGATCATTGCCCGGGCTGCGCGCTTTCTAGGAATTGGAGTAGCCAATGTGATCAACCTGCTAAACCCGGACATGGTTGTGCTGGGTGGTGGGGTAATGGAAATTGGTGAGCTTATTTGGCAGGGTGTCAGGCAGGAAGTAGAGGCCCGGACCTTCCAATCGTCCCGTACCCGCGCCCAAATAGTACCGGCAGCGCTGGGTCAACGCTCCGGCGTACTGGGAGCAATTGCGCTGGCTATGCAATAAGACCGTTGTACTGAAAATTAAATCTCATCGGAGCCAGGAGAATAAAAGGCTGTTGCACAGATCATGATATTGGTGGGAGGGGACAGTTATGTATTCTTTTGGTAAAGACGATTGGCGTACTTTTGAGCGGGGCATTGAAAAAGAGTGGCTAGTTACAAATGGCATAGGCGGTTATGCCTCCAGCACCATCATTGGCGCTAACACCCGCAAGTACCATGGACTGCTTGTTGCCGCTCATAATCCCCCTGGCTGGCGGGTAGTCCAGTTGGTCAAGCTGGACGAGCGGCTGGCGTCAGGCGGGCGCACTTATAATCTTGCCGCCAACTGCAGTGGATACGGGGTCAGTGATTCCGGCTATATCCACCTGCAACAAGTAAAAATTGGCCATGTGCCTGCCTTTACTTATAGTTTTGCCGACATTACTCTAAAAAAAACAATTTTTATGCTGCATGGTCGTAATACCACTGTAATCCTTTATCGGATCAGCAACGGGGTTGAGCCTGCAACATTATATCTGACGCCGCTGGTCAACTGCCGGGGCTACCATTTTATCACCAGCGAAGGTCAGGTTGATTTTGAGCAGAATTCAATTACCGGCGGTGTTTCCATCAGTAGCCGGGAGGATGTGCCTCCGCTATCGCTTACCTGCAGCGCCGGGCACTACATTACAAACGGCAAGTGGTTTAAAGGGATGGCTTATGCGATAGAAAAAGAGCGAGGCGAAAATTGCTTCGAAGATCACTATATCCCTGGTTATTTTCAAGTAGCTCTGAAAGCGGGGGAAAGCAAAACCGTTACTGTTTTTGCCTCTACTGAAGCATCTGAGGGCGGAAACGGCGAAGCTTTGCTTGAAGAGGAAATAGGCCGGCTGCAAGGTTTGGAGAAGAATGCCGGCTATCAGGATGCGCTGGCCTGCCGGCTGGTGCGCGCTGCAGAAGCATTTATTGTCCGGCGCCGGTCTACCGGTGCCAAAACAGTGATTGCCGGCTATCCCTGGTTTACCGACTGGGGCAGGGACACGATGATTGCCTTACCTGGTCTAACCCTTGTTACCAGGCGGTTTAAAGAAGCACAGGAGATCTTGCTCACCTTCGCCCGGCTAGGTAAAAAGGGCCTGCTGCCGAACTGCTTTCAGGATGGCGCACAAAAAGCGATTTATAATACTGTAGACGCCTCCCTGTGGTATTTTCACGCGGCGTATAAATATCTGGTCTACACTGGCGACCTGGACTTCATTCGTGAGCAGGTTTACCCGGTACTTAAAGACATCATCAGTTGGTATATGGACGGTACCGATTACAATATAGGTATGGACAAAGACGGACTGCTAAATTCCGGAGCACCCGGCGTTCAGCTGACCTGGATGGATGCAAAAATTGATGACTGGGTAGTCACGCCTCGGAATGGAAAAGCTGTAGAGATCAATGCCCTATGGTACAATGCTCTTTGCGTGCAAAAAAATCTGGCCCGGATCTACGGGGATAAGCAGCTTTTTGACCAGGCCTTACTTAATCTGGTAAAACGCAGCTTTATTAGCAGCTTTTGGAGTGAAAGTGAATGCTATCTCGCTGACGTGATTTCCCTTGAAGGAAAGGACTGGCAGGTGAGACCAAATCAGCTGCTGGCATTTAGCTTGCCGTTCACTATGCTGAACGACGAGCAGGGGCGGGGAGTCGTGCGCAAAGTCTGGCAGGAGCTTTACGCCACTTATGGCGTTCGCAGCCTTTCCCCGGAAGACAGTGCTTACAAAGGAGTGTATATCGGAGACCGGGTTCAGCGGGACGGCGCTTATCACCAGGGGACTGCTTGGAGCTGGTTGATGGGTCCTTTTGTCACTGCTTACCGCCGGGCACATAATTACAGCGCAAACAGCCGCGAGCAGGCCCGCCGGTTTATCTCTCCTTTTCATGACCACCTACGCAGTCACGGTATCGGATACATATCTGAAATATTTGACGGTAATGAGCCGGTTATTCCGCGGGGCTGTTTCGCCCAGGCATGGGGTGTAGCCGAAATACTACGATCCTATGTCGAAGATGTGCTGGAAATCCAACCGTCTGTGGAGGAAAAAATTAAATCCTTATTTAAGGAGGAATGATTTTACTTATCGGCGCTATATGGTATCGATCCTGGTCAGGTGAAGGTGATCGATTTCTTAAGAAAGAACTACAGAATCGGTAAAGAATAGTTACAAATTCTTCAGATGCTTGCGTGTTAATAGATAATAATGCACAGCATAAACTATCAAAGTCGGGGGGGTTGGTTACGCAAAAGCTGATTATAGTCACCGGCCTGTCCGGGGCAGGTAAGACCCAGGCTTTACACTGCCTGGAAGATCTAGGATTTTTCTGTATAGATAACCTGCCCCCGGCTCTAATCCCAAAATTTGCTGAACTATGCACTCAGGCGGCAAACAAAATTAATAAGGTAGCATTAGTAGTGGATATCAGGGGCGGAGAGTTTTTTAATATGTTTTTTGAAGTGCTTTCCAAGCTTGATGACCGGGAGATTCAGTGTGAGATACTTTTTCTTGAAGCTTCAAACGAAACTCTGGTGAGGCGGTTTAAAGAGTCCAGGAGGCGTCACCCCATAAGCAGGCACGGGGCGATCCTTGATGGCATTGAGGAAGAAAGAGGGCGCTTGCAGGACGTAAGGGGCAGGGCGAATAAAATTATCGATACTTCCAATATGTCTGTGCCGCAGTTAAAAGAAGTGATCGTCGGTATTTTTGCCGACAACTCCGGTACAGCCGGTCTGCATATCACGGTTATTTCCTTTGGTTTTAAATACGGTATACCGCTTGATTCAGACCTGGTAATTGATGTTCGTTTCCTGACCAATCCATATTATCAGCCCAACCTGCGCCCATTGACCGGGAACGACCCGGAAGTTCGGGAATACGTTTTTAATTCTCCACTTGCCGGTGAATTCATTAATAAATTTGCCGGACTAGTTCAGTTTCTTATTCCGCAGTATTCAAAAGAAGGTAAAACTACCTTGATGATTGCAATTGGCTGTACCGGCGGGATGCACCGCTCAGTAGCTCTAGCCTGCCGTCTAGGAGAAATCCTTTTAGAGAATAATTTTCGAGTGACCGTACGTCACCGGGATATTGATCGTTCCAAGATATTTATGGGAGTATAAAGGATAAAGATGATTAAATGGCTCTACCCGGGTATGCGGGTGAAGCGCTGGCTGTTTATAGCCCTGATCGGTCTGACGCTAGTAACTCTGGGCATTGACTTGCTAACGGGTGGACGACTGCTTGGTGAATTTGCCTGTTCCATTCACCGCCTGGAGGAAAGTACTTTTCAAGGTGGCTATGATTTGTTTGCCGGGTTGCTGATAATCGCTGCCGGTGGGGTGGTCATTGTTGCCGGTTTGTTAAAAGCATTTCAATCGGTACTCACGGTATTCCTGCCTGGGCAGGAAGGCGGGATGGCTGATTTAATTTATGCCAGGCGCAGTCTTGGACGCGGTCCGAAGATCGTGGTCATTGGCGGGGGCACTGGGTTATCTGTGTTGTTAAAGGGGCTGAAGAAATATACCAGCAATCTTACCGCTATTGTCACTGTCGCTGACGATGGTGGAAGTTCCGGACGCCTGCGGGGAGATTTAGGCATTTTACCCCCCGGCGATATCCGCAATTGCTTGGTGGCGCTGGCCGACAAGGAACCGCTTATGGAAGAATTGCTTCAGTACCGTTTCCCAACTGGTGAGTTAGCGGGCCACTGTATGGGTAACCTGCTTTTGGCCGCGCTGACCAGTGTGACTGGTGGCTTCGACCAAGCGGTACGCGGACTCAGCAAGGTCCTGGCCGTACGTGGACAGGTCCTGCCGGCGACGCTAGCAAACGTAACCCTGTGCGCTGAATTAACAGATGGGACAT
>JAQVOX010000073.1 GCA_028702435.1 Desulfotomaculaceae bacterium
AAGCCGGCCGGTCAGATTACCGCGGCAGAGCACCGTAAAATTTTAAAAATTCTCAAAGACTGGCGTTTTGAAATCACCGGCACTACTTCCTGGCCCAACGCCCAGGTCACTGCCGGGGGAGTAGATGTTAAAGATATTAACGGCCGGACGCTGGAGTCGAAACTTGTCGTGGGGCTTTACTTTGCCGGTGAAGTGCTGGATATCGACGGTGACTGCGGCGGCTTCAACCTCCAGTGGGCCTGGTCTTCCGGTTACGTGGCGGGTCAAAGCGCGGCGGTGGGAGTTTAATGAAAGTGGCGAGGTGGGCTTAATACCAGTTTAATCAAAGTATGTACTACTAGCTAGGGGATGAATGATTGTGAGGTTATTGTCAAGTAATGCCGGTTGATAAATGCGAAGCACTACTAAAGTTAGCTCGAAATAGTGAGGAGAGGACTTTTGCCGCCCGGTGCCTGGATCAGATCCGGGCAGTGGTGAAAGGACGTAAGAATGCCGTGCGCACCGGATTTCTTGACCCCGGACAGGGGGGCCTGCTGGAAGATATCTGCTGCGGGCATGGCGGTGTCCGCATGCTGCTTTGGGGAGGTTACCCCGAGGCGGAGCGCCGCCGGGCGCTGCTCCTGACCGAAGATAATTTCTGGTATGACGAGGACTGCCGGGTGGATGTTTTGCTGGTCGTCCCTCTGGACCCAAACAAGCTGCCCGGCCACCGGGATTATCTAGGCTCCTTGATGGGGCTGGGGATCAATCGGGACAGGATTGGGGATATCGTTCAGCAAGAGGAAGGCGCTGCTGTTTTTGTGGCAAGTGAGATTGTGCCTTACCTTTTGCAAAATTTAAATAAGGTCGGCCGGTGTCCTGTGGCCGTACAGCCTATGGATATCACCGGGTTTAGCTATAGCCCGCCGGAACTGCTGGAGAAGGTAGTTACCACCGCCTCACAGCGCCTTGACGTTCTAGTCAGCAAAGCGCTTAACTTGTCCAGAGCCGAGTCGGCCTTACTGGTACAGCAGGGCAAGGTATTTCAAAACTGGCGGCAGCAAGACAGCCCGTCCAGGCAAGTTGCCGGCGGGGATTTAATTTCCTGCCGGGGTCACGGCAGGTTCCGGGTGCTGGAACATAGCGGTATTACTAAAAAGGGGCGGGAAAAGTTTGTACTGGGTTTTTATCGCGACCATAAAAAATAGAATGGTGATAACAAGTTAAAGAAAAATAAATTAAAGAAAATAAACAGGAAGGGATTTCTTTATGGAGAAAAAAGGACGATTGCCGACCCGGCAGGAGGTTCCGGACCAGTACAAGTGGCGGTTGGAAGACATCTATGCCAAGGATGACCTATGGGAGCAGGATTTCCAGCAGGTCCGGCAGTTAGCTGCCGGCATTGGACGCTTCCAAGGAAAGTTGGGGCAGTCGGCAGCGATTTTACTGGAAGCGTTACAGTTGGAGGAACAACTCCAGGAACTGGACGAGAAGGTGTACACTTATGCGCATATGCGCCGGGACGAGGATAACAGCAACCCGGTCTACCAAGGCCTGACCGACCGGGCAGACAGCTTGAACACCCTGGTGGAGACCGCTGTCTCATTTATGGCGCCGGAAATACTGGCTTTACCCGCCGGTGTGCTGCAACGCTTCCGGCAGGAGGAGCCGGGCTTAGCCCGCTACGGGTTTATCCTGGATGAGTTGCTCCGGCTGGCGTCCCATACTTTATCGGTAGCAGAGGAGCAGGTTATCGCCCGGGCCGGGGAAGTACTCCAGGCGCCGGCGAGCATTTTTAGAATGCTGAACAATGCCGATATCACCTTTCCCGCCATCAAGGATGAGGAAGGTGATGAGGTAGAGGTCACTAACGGGCGCTATCAGCAACTGATGATGAGCAATGACCGCCGGGTCCGCCAGGAAACCTTCACTGCATTATATAGTTCTTACCGGAAATTAAGGAATACTATAGCCGCAACGCTCAGTAACAGTGTCAAAAGGGATGTGTTTTACGCCCGGGTGCGCAAGTACCCCTCAGCGCTGGAGGCGGCTCTTTTTGCCGATCACATTCCTCCTGTGGTTTACGATAACCTAATTGAGACCGTGCGTGGCAATCTCGGCAGCATGTACCGCTATCTAGCTTTACGGAAAAAACTGCTCGGGCTTAGTGAGTTGCATATGTATGATCTGTATAATCCGGTAGTCAAAGAAGTCCGGTGGCAGATTCCTTACGACGAAGCCGTTGCTCTGGTCCGTGCCGGGTTGGCCCCCCTGGGAGACGACTATGGCGCAGCATTGGCTAATGGGTTCAAATCAGGCTGGGTGGATATCTATGAAAACAAGGCGAAAACCAGTGGCGCCTACTCCTGGGGACCTTATGGCGTACACCCGTATGTTTTGTTAAACTACCAGGATAATTTGAACAATACTCTCACCATCGGCCACGAGATGGGTCACGCTATGCATTCCTATTATTCTTTCCGGGAGCAGCCCTACGTCTACGCCCATTATAAGATTTTTACAGCAGAGGTGGCCTCCACGGTCAATGAGTGCCTGATCATGGACCACTTGCTGAAAACGGTGACCGACCGGAATAAAAAGATCTATCTGCTTAACCGTTACTTAGAGGAATTCCGGGGAACGGTGTTCCGGCAGACTATGTTTGCCGAATTAGAAAAAATTATTCATGAGCGGGTAGAGGCCGGAGAAGCTCTAACTCCAGCCCTGCTCAATGATATTTATCACCGGCTTAACGTTGATTATTATGGGCCTGGTGTAGTAGTAGATGAGGACGTGGACTTGGAGTGGGCCCGCATTCCTCATTTCTACAGTGCTTTTTACGTTTATAAATACGCTACCGGTTTTTCAGCGGCTTCGGCCATTGCCCGTCAGATCCTGGAAACAGGTGAGCCGGCGGTTTCCCGCTACCTTACTTTTTTGAAAATGGGCGGCTCCAACTACCCCTTGGAGCTGTTAAAGGCAGCCGGTGTAGATATGTCCACTCCCAAGCCGGTGCAGGAAGGGCTTGATTTGTTTACCCAAATGGTGGACCAGTTAGAGTCGCTTACGGCACAGTAAGAGACCTTTGATTTAGCTGTCATAAATTCTGTACCGATTGTTATTGCCAAGCTAATTAGTATGCTATACTGACGTATGATCAGGGTTATCTATTGATCTCGAATAACTACACCAGAAAATGAAGTATGGAAAATTACTCCCATACTTCATTTTTTAAAGGTACAAGATTACTTTAACGGAATAACTTAAACCTTCCCCTTTTTAATGGGCAAAGACGTGATCACCGATCCGGTCCGTAATGTGCCTGCTATAGACCCATTCACTCGAAGACTTAGCGGGGTTCCAGAAATACAAGGCTCCACCGACCGGGTCAGCGCCGCTTATCGCTTCCGTAGCCGCCTGCAAGGCCTCGGTGGTCACCGGACGCAGGTACTGCCCGTTGCTAACCGATTCAAAAGCATCCCTCTCATATATGACCCCCGGGATGGTTTTAGGAAAATCCGGGCTCTTTGTCCGGTTCACAATCACAGCGCCCACCGCTACCTTGTCGGTGTAGGGTTCGCCGTCGGCCTCCGCCTCGATCACCTGGGCGAGCAGGACAACGTCGCTGCGGCTAACAGCGCTGCCACGGGATACCGCCACGTTTTCCCCTGTACCTGCCGGCCTGCTTTCTTGATCCAGTTGCGCCTCTGACCCCTGTTCGGTTAATGATACGGTCACCGGCTGCTCTTTTTTTGCCGGCGCGGTCAGAGTGTTAAACAATGGTTGGAGGGACTGACTGAGGAGAATCAGGAACAGCCCCGCCAATAAGCATATCTTCTTATTTAATTTCCCTTTTAGCTTTAACTTCTTTTTAAATCTTAATTTCTTCGGCAATCTCCTTTTGATCATCAATTTCACCCCATTTTATGGCATTACATTCAATTTCCCGGGGTACAGGTGAGTATAGCGTAAGGCACACTTCCTGTCAAAGGCATAATGAGGAAACACCTCTGCAACGATGGTCAGGCTAATAAATTATAGTACAGTCAAGACTGGAGGGATTAAGTGAATGGTTGATGATCGAGTTAGGGATCCTTCAACACTTCTGGAACGAGGTACACGGGAACATCCGGGTCCCGGAGGCCAAGTGGGTGGTCCTGTCTTAGGAATTAAAGCATAGTAACAAATTCATCATACTCAGTGACCGGCGCCTGACAGGCGTAATTTTGACAAATGTAGGCAGTGGCCTTTCCTGCGATTGGATGTTGTTCCTTGAGGAAAGGCGCTATTTTTTCTATGCCTTTACCTGCTGTGCCGGCCGGGTGGAAAACTACTACAGCTTGGGGAAGAAACTTCTTACGTACTGTCTGAAGCATCTTATTCACCCATGGGTCTGCTGTTTCACCGGCAATTACTATTTCCCGTGATGGGCCCAAAAAGAAATCTACCCCGATCAAAAAATGAGGATAGCCATACGGGTTTTGCCTAGCTTCTCCGGCGCAGGCGCTGATCAGTCTTTCCGCTATTTCGGTCAGGGCCTCGTTTCCGGTCAGCCGGGCCAGGCGCAGCAAGTTGGTAAGCGCCACGGAATTACCTGAGGGTAGCGCTCCGTCAGAGATTTCCTTGGGACGGGTAATCAGTTGCTCGGCGTCCGCCCCGTTAAAATAAAAGCAGCTGTTTTCCTGATCCCAAAACAGGTCCAGTGTTTGTTTGACCAGCTCAATAGCCTTTTCCAGATAAACCGCCTCAAATGTAGTCTGGTAAAGCTCCAAAAGCCCCCAGGTAAGGAAGGCATAGTCGTCCAGGTAGGCTGGAAAATCTGCCTCTCCGTCCCGGAAGCGGGCCAGCAGCCTGTTGTCCGGCCGGCGCATATGCTGATAAATGAAGTCTACTGCCCTGACGGCCGCCTGTCGGTAAGCAGGCTCATCGAATACTGCCGCCCCTTTGGCCAGGGCGGCGATCATCAGCCCGTTCCAGGCGGTTAGGATTTTATCATCTTTATAGGGGTGAACCCGTTTTCCCCGGGCGACAAAGACTTTCCGACGGAGTTCTTCTATCTTGGCCGCCAGTTCCCCTGGCTCAAGTGCATATTTTTTAGCGACTTTCTCCATCGAGGCCGAAATCAGATTCGGGATGCTGAGACCTTCAAAATTGCCGTGAGCGGTGATGTCAAAAAGGTGGCAGAATAACTCACCATCTTTTTCCCCCAGGACCTCTTTGATTTCTGCCGGGGTCCAGATATAGAATTTACCCTCGACGCCTTCCGAGTCGGCGTCTTCCGCTGAATAAAAACCGCCTTCCGTTGCGGTCATATCCCGTAGGACATAAGTAAATATTTCTTTGGCGATCCGGGCGTAGTAATCTTGGCCGGTGGCCTGAAACGCTTCGGTGTAAGCTAAAGCCAGCAGGGCATTGTCGTAGATCATCTTTTCGAAGTGAGGCGCCAGCCATTTAGGATCTGTGGAGTAGCGGGAAAAGCCAAACCCGACGTGATCATAAATACCTCCCCTGGACATGGCCGCCAAAGTTTTTTCTACCATGGCCAGCGCATCTTGCTGCCCGCTTCTTTTCCAGTAGCGCAGAAGAAAAAACAGTGTGGAGGGCATGGGGAATTTGGGCGCTGACCCAAAGCCGCCGAAATGCTGATCAAACCGGCCGCGCAATTGTTTGAAGGCCTGATCAAGCGTATCCTTGGTTAGCTGTCCGGAAGCAGGTGACATGGACCAGCCACTCAAGGCGCCGGTGATCTGATCGCCGGCCTGGATAAACTTGTCGCGTTCACGCTTCCATCGGTCACTGACCTCGGTCAGAATATCAACCAGTCCCGGCATACCCATCCGGCTATATTGGGGAAAATATGTGCCTGCAGAGAAGGGTTTTTTCTCCGGGGTCATCAATATGGTCAGGGGCCAGCCTCCCTGTCCGGTCATGGCCTGGCATACCGACATGTAAACGTGATCTATGTCCGGTCGCTCTTCCCGGTCGACCTTAATCGCTACATAAGAGCTGTTCAGGATTGCGGCCACATCCTCGTCTTCAAAGGATTCCCGTTCCATGACGTGGCACCAATGGCAAGTTGAAATTTAAACCTCACGAATACCCAATAGACAAGAAAACAGGTTTATCTTCTCTCTTAGCTTTTTCAAAAGCCTCATCACCCCATGGGAACCAATCAACAGGATTCTTAGCATGTTGAAGAAGATAAGGACTCTTTTCGTTTATCAGTCTATTGGGCTTTTCTGTGAGTTTCATTGGGCATCACCACCTTTAATAGATAAGTTTCTATAATAGAATGCCCAATAGTAGTAGAGTAAATTGGAGAAATTATAACTTAATTATCTTTTATATCTGGCGTAGAAGGAAAAATGTGGTTTTAAATACCCCTTAAGAGTAAAAGTTTTACTCTTCTGTACAGCGTATGCGCTTCCATCAGGCCTCGTAAAAGTGGAAAAGAACGGCTATAAGGTCCCCTTAATTATTTTAGCGCTAACGTATTATTAATTCGAGGGGGGAGTACACGTGATGAATGTTCGCAGTAGGGTAATAATTGTTTTTAGTGTAGCTTTAGGCGTGGTTCTTTCTTTAACCGGGATCGCTTTTGCCAGTGTTTCGGATATTCGGGGACACTGGGCGGAGCAGCAGATTAATGATTGGGTAAATAGAGGTTTAGTTACGGGATATCCGGATGGAAGATTCCGACCTGACCAAAATATTACCAGGGCTGAGTTTATTACCCTAGTTAATAAGGCCTTTGGATTTCACGAAAAAATTAAATTCAGTTTTGATGATGTATCGTCAGCTAATTGGTTTTACAATGAAGTGGCAGCAGCTATGGCGGCAGGGTATATCAGGGGCTATGTAGACAACACGATGAGACCGGACCAACCCATTACCCGGCAGGAGGTGGCGGCTATTACCTATCGCCTGCTGAATAGGCCGGCGGCCGTCGACAGTAATGTTCTCGGTAATTTTGTAGATGCAGCAAGTATTTCAAGCTGGTCAAAGCCTGGTGTGGTGGCGATAGTTGAAAAAAAAGTGATGAAAGGCTACTCTGACCAAACTTTCCGGCCACAGGTGTTTACTTCCAGAGCGGAAGCGGTGGTTAGTCTGGAAAGAGCGTTTTGGCTTAAATACCCAGTTGTTATTAACTAGAGTACGCAAAGGTAATTGTTTTATACAATGTAATTTTCCACCTGATAACTTAAGTGCAATTGATCAAATAAAGCCGTTGTTTTGCTACAATGGCTTTAACTTTTTTCTATGGGCGTATCTTTTACAACTTCAGGATTCACTAAATTACGCGGCAGTTTTCCCGTCAGGCCGGCTACCAAATCACTGGCGGTCATAATGGCCATCTTAGTCCGGGTGGCAATGCTGGCGCTGCCGATATGGGGCAATAGCGTCACGTTGGGCAGCTTAAATAAAGGATTGTCAAGAGGGAGCGGCTCTTCGGAAAAAACGTCCAGGCCTGCTGCAAAGATGCGGCGGTTCGCTAAGGCCTCATAGAGGGCGCCTTCATCTACAACCCCGCCCCGGGCGGTATTAATTAGTACTGCGGTTGGTTTCATCATAGCCAGTTCCCAGTAACTGATTAGACCCTTTGTTTCCCTGGTCAGGGGGCAGTGAATGCTTACGATATCCGATAGGGATAGGAGTTCCTTAAGGTTGGCGTAAGTGGCCCCGAGTTCGGCCTCGGCCCGGTAGTCGCGCTTGCGGTTGCAGTAAATGATGTTCATATTAAAACCTTTAGCCCGGCGGGCCACTGCGCTGCCGATCTGACCCAGGCCGATAATGCCCAGTGTAGCGCCGTAAACGTCCTGACCGGTTAACAGCATCGGTTCCCACGCTTGCCATTGCCCATTGCGCAAGAATTTTTCCGCTTCTATCAGGCGCCGGGAGGCCGCCAGGATCAGGGCAAAGGCCAAGTCCGCGGTTGTATTGGTTAGAATGCCCGGGGTATTGGTGACCATCACCCCTTTTGCCGTAGCTTCACTGATATCGATATTATCGAAGCCTGCCGCCATGTTGCTGATAATTTTCAAGTTTGGGGCTCCGGCTATGAAGGCAGCATTTACCTGATCGGATAGCGTGGTCAGCACCCCGTCGGATTTTTTCATTTCTTCTTCCAGAATTTTTGCGGGTACCGGCTGATCATTGTTCCAGATCCGGTAGTCGCAGCATTGAGCGATTAAGCTAATCGCTTCCGCGGCGATGCTCCGACTGATATAGACTAATGGACGCATCATGTACACATCTCCTGACCATTATAATTTCAAAAATAAGGTTGCTTATATTGTATCTTACTTTAAAATAAATTGAAAAGGGGGTAATTATTTATGCCGCGAGTTTGTAAAAAAGAAAACGATCGAACGGGTAAGAAAAAAGAGCCCCGCTTGCCGCTTTTGCCGGTGGAGCAGATGCCTGAGAAAACACAGAAGATGATCCTGGCTGACGGGCCGACCAACAGCTTGAATATTAATAGAATGATGGCCCATGCAGAAAACAGCGTGCGCCACTACATGCGTCTGGGCAGCTCGCTATTGTCCCAGCTCAAGCTGGACGCGGCGCTACGTGAGCTTTCCATCCTCAGGGTAGCCACTTTGTGCAATTCCAACTATGAATGGTACCAGCATGAAAAATTAGCCATGGCCGCAGGGGTTCCGGAAGAAAAAATCGCCGGGGTAAAAATTGGAGCGGGTTGTGAATGTTTTAGTGAACTGGAACAATTGGTTTTGAAATATACGGATGAGGTCACCCGCCGGGTGAAGTCAACTAATAAAACCTTTTATGCCTTGGCCGGGCACTTGGATCACCGCGAGCTGGTGGAGCTGACTCTGGTCATTGGTTTTTACAACATGGTCGCCCGCTTCCTGGAAAACACGGAAGTACAGATAGAAGATTAAATTATTTAAAATAATACAAACCACACTACTGCTTGTTTTGACAGTTTTCATAGTAATTAAGGAGCGTGACATCAATCTATTCCGCCCGGTCAATAAGTTTCGTCCGGGCAAATTTTTTTCATTTTTTAGCGTAACTTTTTGTAGTAAAAATTACTTTAACTAGATAGAAAGGTAAATGCCAAGGCTTGAGGACGGAGGTGATTGAAATCCGACTGGAAAATGAAGCGGAAATAATTGAAAAAGCTAAAAAAGATGTCCGATCGTTTATGGTTCTCTATGAGCATTACCTGCCCCGGATTTATAAATATGCCTATTATCAGGTAATGGATAAGCAAGAAGCGGAGGATGTGGCGTCCCAGACTTTTTTGCAGGCCATGGAGAACCTCCATAAATATCACTACAGGGGTATTCCGTTCGGACACTGGCTGTACCGCATTGCCGCCAGTATTATTTACCACGGCCAAAGAGATGGAAAAAACGAGTATAGCACAGCGGACCCGGTTCAATTGGCGGGTGGACAGACGGCTGCAGAAGACAGGCTGGACCTCCTGATGCAGCTGCGCACTTTGCCAGGGATGCAGCAGGAGGTCCTGGTGCTTCGCTATATACAGGACTTAAGTATCCGGGATACAGCGCAGATTATGGATCGCTCGGAAGGAGCCGTGAAGCAGCTTTCATACAGGGCCATAAAAACTTTGCGGGAAAGGATGAACGGCAATGAAAAAGACTGATGAAATATTTGAAATTGAAAACGCGCTCAGGACCCTGCCTGAGGTGCGGCCGGACCGCGCCTTCCAGGAGCATCTTGGCCAGACGCTGGCAAAACGCCATGGGCAGCTGTCCAGAGAACGGTGGAGTAAGAAAAACCGCGGAAACATTTTTCGGTTTGGTGTGGTGGCGGCAGGCTTGCTTATTGCCTTAATTGGCACATTAACTTTCTATCCGATGCAAAAACCGCCGGGCTACTCCGCGGGGCCATTGTTTTTGGCCACCGCCCAGGCTACAGGCGCTCCCGGGCTTACTTTTGGGGACAATCTCGACAGTATGCGCCTGGTTAGGTTTAGCGTACAGGGTGCATTGCCGGCAGGGGAGAGGGAAGGTACCATTGTCAGGCTAAAAAAGGAGATCAAGGCTGAAGAAGATGT
>JAQVOX010000074.1 GCA_028702435.1 Desulfotomaculaceae bacterium
CGGCAATAGGCGGGGTTCTCCATACGCCCTCAATACCCCAAAAATTTGGTAATATCAGCAATAGGGGAATCAATAAGAACAGCTGTCTCGATAGTCCGAGGATTGTTGATTGTACCGGTTTGCCAACTGCCTGAAAGTATTGGGAGCTGACAATTTGAAAGCCGGCAACCGGGAACATCAAAAAGAACACGGACATGGCGTGAGAAGTGAGGGCAATCAATTCTGTATTATTGCTGCTAAACAGGCCCGCAATTTGCGTTGCCCAGATCTGTACCGCGCATGTACAGACCAGTGCAAACACCGTACCAACCATTACCGCCTGTTTTAAGGTTTTTCTTACTCGATCGAATTGCCGGGCGCCATAATTAAAGCCGATGATCGGTTGGGCGCCCTGACTGACACCAAGAATCGGCATGAACATCAAGGTCGCTACACCACCGATAATGCCCATTGCCGATAGGGCCATGTTTCCACCATAGGTCATCAGCACATTATTCAGGATGGTATTTTGCATACTGTTGGCCAGCTGCATGGCAAAGGGAGCAAAGCCAATGGCGGTAATGCTAAAAACTAAATTCTTCTCCAACCGGAAGTTCTTTAGCCGTAATTTAAGCAGGCTGGGTCCCCAGAGAAAATAGCTCAGGACCCAAATCGAAGAAAATAATTGACCACAGACGCTTGCCAGTGCAGATCCTTTAATCCCCCACCCTAATCTCATGACAAAAATATAGTTCAGGACGATATTAAGCACTGTTCCGGCTACCTGGGTATACATAGACATTCTGGGGTTGCCTTCAGCTCTGATAAAATTGACCAGTCCCATGCCTATAGAACCCAAAGCTGATGCGGCCATGATAATGTTGGTGAAATCCCTGGCATAAGGAAGAACTTCAGCGTCGGCTCCAAAAAAAGAAAGAATAGGATCGGTAAAAAGAAAATAAATTACACTTATACATACGGGAAGTAAGATTAACAATAACGTGGCATTTCCGGCAATTTTCTCAGCTTCTTCCGGCTTTTTTTCTCCCAGGCGAATGGAGATCAGTGATGTAGCGCCAACGCCGATTAGTACGGAAACAGCTATGAGAATAAGCATAATGGGAAAGGCTACGGTTGCGGCTGCAATCGCAATATCGCCCACCCCGCGTCCTAAGAAGATGCGACTAACAATATTATACAAAGAATTTACCACCATGGTGATCACGGCCGGCCAGGAAAACTTCCACAGCAGTTTGCTGATTTTTTCATCTTTAAGTGCGTTCGCAAGATTCATTCTATTTCACCTGTATTTTTTCCATAAATTCAACAGCATATCTGAGGCCGGCTACAAATTTCTGCAGTTCATCAGGGTCTGCGTCACTGAGGATTTCGCTCATACACCGGGTGGAACTGCTCAAGGTAGTTTCCATTTCTGCTTTCCCGGCATCTGTAAGCGATATCAGAAATTTTCGCCGATCATTTAGGTCGTCGCAACGCATAACCAGACCTAACTCCTCCAATTGAACGATCAAAGTAGTCAAGCTGCCTTTCTCCATATCCAGCATCTTGGCCATTTCGGTTGCGGTAAGAACTTGATGCTGATAGAGGAAAGCAATGATCCTGGTATGGTTTTTTTTAAGTCCCAGATACCGTTGATTCCTCTTGCGAAATTGACGGAGAAATTTTTCGTGAAACAGACCCATGGCGCCAAATATTAGATCATGTAATTCCCGTAAATCTTCATAGTTCATCCTTGTTCACCCTCAATTATGTTAGAATTCTAACTTTAAGAATACCAGCTTATTTTATGCTCCCGGCAGCAATTCGTCAAGATGAAAAAGGAAAAAAGGAGGGCAAATATTGAATATGTGGAAGTCATAGAGCGTCTCGTTGTGGTTTATACTAGTTATCGTACCAAATGAACACGGACTGGATGTGGAGAATCAAAATCTTTATTGCTATAATTAAACAAAAGCTGGATAATATTTAAAAAGGAGATGGGCTTAATGGATGTCAAGGAAAAAGATTTACTAAAGCTGGCAGCCACCATGTTCGCAGGAATTGTCCGGAGCAACGATATGGCAATTGAGCTAAGAACTAATGAAGCAGGGGAAACCGATCTATGGTTCAAAACAAGGTTTAATGCTGCTGATAATGAAGGCGTTGACGTGGCTACAATAATGACCTCTTTAGTCAAGGGACTTAGAAACATACAGATTGAGAGACTGGAGTCAACGGAGAAATAGATAATGGATGAGTACTATAAATCATTGCAGGACGTTGAAGAATATGATAGTGATCCGCCGGAGCATAAGCAGACTGTGGAAAATCCAATAAAGAGAGCTCAATAGTATGGACTTTGAGGCAATCGATAGAAAAAAGCGCCTCCTTGATCGGAGCAGGCCGCTGCCCAAGTATACCCTCCAATCCTTGCGGGAGAATATGCTAGTGGTGTGGACCCATAATTCAAACGCCATTGAAGGCAATACACTGACAATTTCCGAAACGAAGGTTGTGCTGGAAGGCATCACCATCGGCGGCAAATCGGTGCGCGAGCACCTGGAGGTGATCAACCACAGGGACGCCATCGTGTTTCTTGAAGAACTGGTGCAAAATGATGAGTCGTTAACGGAATGGATTGTCAAAAACCTTCACCGGTTGGTACTGAAGAATATTGCTCATGAGCATGCGGGCGTGTATCGCAACGAGAATGTGATTATCAGCGGCGCAAGGCACCGGCCGCCGGCGCATTACCTGGTCAAAGAACAGATGGAACAGCTGGTGATGAAATGCAGCGGGCTCTGGCAAGATCTCCATCCCATTGAAAGAGCCACCCTGCTTCATGGTGAATTTGTAAAGATACATCCATTTATTGACGGCAACGGCAGAACGGCAAGGCTGCTCATGAATTTTGAATTAATGAAAAAAGGCTACCCGCCGGTGATTATCAAAAAAGAAATGAGATCCCAATATTATGATGCGCTTGATATAGCCCATACAACAGGAGATTATGGAGATTTTCTGAAGCTTGTGGCCGGGTGCGCAGAGGAAAGCCTTGATTTGTGGCTGAGTGTCCTTTGATCAAGGGCAGTTGCAAGGCCGGCGTCATTATTCAGATTCCCTAAAAAATATTAGAGGGCAGGTCATTTGAGATTCGAAGTGAATCAGACCCACCCTCTAATTGAGGTGTACTTCTACTTACAGGTACGTCCCTCCTTAGGGTAACTATTTTGCTTCGTCCTCCTGATGAGGTTTTCGCTGTGGTCCTTAGCTGCGCCTGCTACCGCTCAACCTTGAGCACCGGCTTACTTACTCTTTCCAGCAGCTTTACTCTAGCCACTGAAGCTTTCCATAAACCTGGCTGATTGATTTCTTATATAATTAAAGAAAATTAATGATAGAAGGCGTGTCCAAGTGAAAAGAGGAAAAACTATCATGGCAATCAATATATCATCCGGCATAATTGAACTTGATATTCATGGGCTTGAACAAGCATCAGGCTAAGATATACTTAGATAGCCGGTTAAAGCAGGCTGCAGCCGATGTTTACATAATCCGCGTTGTCCATGGCTATCACGGCGGAACAGAGCTTCGCGAAATGATCCGCAAAGAATATAAACACAACCCCAAAGTTAAAAGAGTGCAGAAAAGCCTGAACCCCGGGGTTACCGAGCTAATCTTGCGAGAATTGTTCTAGCGCCGGCGCCAGGGTCAGGCCGCTTTCGATAAAAGAAATGCCGGCCAGGCTAAACTAAATGCCTTTGTGTTTTAACCTCGTGAACATATAAAGACCATTATCCAACCCTTTTGGTATGCCCATTATTTTCTCCAGGGAAGGTGGGTGGGGATTTATTCCCCAATTAGCTATCAGGCAGGAGGAAAGCATTCCTTGAAAGCAATAATCGAACTTGTGCTTAATTTAATAAATAGTATGGCGGTAATTATGGTCGTCACCTATATTATTACGCGCAGCAGTTTTTACGGAGAAATCATGGCAAAGAAGTTTTCCCCGCGCAACCAGTTGCTGCTGGTTTTAGTGTTCGGGGCTTTTTCCATTTACGGGACACTGGGAGGCATTGAACTGCTGGGGGCCTTTGCCAACATTCGCGATTTAGGCCCCACCATTGCCGGCTTAATCGGTGGGCCTATAGTAGGACTGGGCGCCGGTCTCATCGGCGGCCTGCACCGTTTAACCCTGGGTGGATTTACCTGCTACCCATGTTCTCTGTCCACGGTACTGGCCGGGTTGATCGGCGGAGGGATTTACCTGCTGCGCAAGGGAGAATTCCCCAGTATTAAAGGTGCTGTGCTTTTGTCCGTGGCCATCGAGATTTTGCATTTGGGCATTGTACTGATCATCAGCAAACCCTTTTCCCAGGCGTTTGCTCTTGTGCAGCAAATTATTGCCCCGATGATCCTGGCCAATGGCGCCGGCATGGCTGTTTTTGCCTTTATGATTAACAATCTGATTAAGGAAAGGGCTACGGAAACCGCTAAACGACAAATTGAAGGGGAGCTGATGGTGGCCCGGCAGATTCAAATGAGCATTGTCCCTCGTATCTTTCCCCCGTTTCCCGAACGCTCGGAATTTGAGATCCACGCCATTTTAGAACCGGCTAAGGAAGTGGGCGGTGACTTTTATGATTTTTTCTTTATTGATGAACACCATCTCTTTTTTACCGTTGGTGACGTTTCCGGCAAAGGAGTCCCCGCTTCCCTATTTATGGCGGTAACCCGAACCATGCTTCGTTCCAGGACGGCCGCGGAAACCGGCCCTGATGAAATATTAGCTGCTGTTAATAATGAGCTGTGCCATGATAACGATATCGGCATGTTTGTCACCGTTTTCTGCGGCATTTTGGACACAAATTCCGGAGAAGTCATTTATAGCTGCGGCGGCCATGATTTGCCTTACCATCTTTCCCAATCAGGCATTACCCCTCTGGCCCCGGCCAAGGGACCCGCCCTGGGAGCCATAGAAGACATTCCTTATCAGAAACAAAGTATTTCCCTAAAGCCCGGTGACACATTAATTATTTATACCGACGGTGTGACGGAAGCGATGAGCAAATCGGGAGACTTCTGGGGCAAAGAAGGACTCCTGCAATCAGTGCAGGATGCGCCCCGGCGCCCCGCTGCCGAAATTACCGGTAAAATACTTCAGGACCTGCGCTTTTTTGCCCGGGATACCGCCCAATACGATGATATTACAATTATGGCTCTAACTTTTAACGGTTTGGAAGAATAGCAGTTTTGGGTGCATACAAAACCAGAGTAAGGATATTTTTAATTCCATCCCTTTTATAATGGACCTCATCAATTACCCGGCGCACCAAAAAAATTCCCAGCCCGCCCACTTCACGATCGGGAATATCCGCATCGATATCGGGCTCATCTACCGTAAGGGGGTCAAAAGGAACCCCTTCATCGATAAAATCAACCGCAAACCTTCCCTTCCCGCTTTCAATCTGTACCAGCACTTCACCGGGGGGGTTCTGGTAGGCATAATGGCAGATATTGGCCACCACTTCATCAATGGCCACTTGGAGGTGGATGACCTGCTTTGGGTGCAGTTCCGCCTTTTCCGCACAATCAGAAACATATTCGCTAATCTCCGGAATCAGTGCCACTTTTGCCGGGAAAACTTTTTTCGCTTTTACTTCCTGCATTTGCATCCATTCCTTTCTTTCTCTTTCAAGGCGCAGGACGCACTTTAATTATTAATGGAAATAATTCCGGAGAACCCCGTGATATCAAATATTTCCCTCACCGACTCATTTGCCCCGATGATCTTCATTTCCGTTCCCAGGGCATTTACCTTTTTCTGCGCAGTCAAAACCACACGCAGCCCTGCACTGCTGATATATTCCAGAGCGGCAAAATCAAAAACAAGATCGACCGCTCCCCCTTCGAATACAACACTAAGTTCGTTTGCCAGTTGGGTGCTGGTAACAGTGTCCAGCCTGCCCTGCAGGGCCAGAGTGGTGGTATTCCCCTTCGCATTTTTTGTAATTTCCATGGTAATCTCTCCTTTTATAAGTTTTTTATTAATTCATGGGGACATTCCTTTCTACATAAAACTACACAGGCTCCAAAGGGTTATCCCCCTTCCTCTTAAATCGTTTGCCTTTTTACCAGGTCATAAAAAAGCCCTTCTTTGGCCATCAGGGTATGGTAGTTCCCTTCTTCAACGATCTTGCCCCCGTCCAGGACAATGATCCGATCGCAGTGGCGGATGGTGGAAAGCCTGTGGGCAATAACCAGCCGAGTGCATTTAAGCTCGGCAATACTGTCGGACACCTGCTTTTGAGTAATGTTGTCCAGGGCCGACGTGGCTTCGTCAAAGTAGAGGATTTTAGGCTTGGATACCACCGCCCGGGCAATGAGCAGCCTTTGGCGCTGACCGCCCGAAACACCGCCGCCTCCTTCGCTGAGCATGGTGTGCATACCCATGGGCATGGCTTTGATGTCTTCTTCCAGACCGGCGATGCGCGCCGCTTCCCAGGCATCGTCAAGGGTTTTCCAAGGAGCGGTGATGATGATATTCGAGAAGATATCCCCGGAAAACAGCTTACCGTTTTGCAGGTCAACACCGATACATTGGCGCACGGAGCGCAGGTCAAGGCTTTCCATATCGTGCCCGTCATAATAAATCGCGCCGGTTTCAGGCTTTTCAAAACCAAGGAGCAGCCGCATCAGCGTTGACTTTCCGCAGCCGGTTTTTCCTACAATAGCGACGTATTCCCCCGGTCGGATTTTAAAACTGACATCGTCGAGAATGGCAGGCCCGTCTTTGTCATAACGAAATGTAAGATGGTTTACTTCCACATTACCCGAAAGGGTGGTTATAATCTTTTTGCTTTCGCTGTTTTCCGGAATTGTGTCCAGGATCGGCTGGACCATTTCCAAAAGGGGCTTGATATTGGCCACCGTCATGGCCATACCCCCCAACGCCATAATGGCCCCGCTTACCGCTCCATAAGCTACATTAAATGCCATATAATCGGCAGGGGTAATCCGGGATGCCCCGGCAATATAGTAGAGGATTAGGCTGCCGCCCATGGTGATGAAAGTTGAAATGGCCGAGTTGATCCGCAGAAATAAGGGCGGGGAATAGGTTAGCCGGCCTGCCTCTTTGTAGATGTTGGCCCATTTAGCAAAAGCACGTTTTTCCGCTCCGGCAAGTTTTATTTTTTGCACACCGCTGAATAACGCAAAAATCAAGCCGGATAGCTTTGCTGAAAGCTTCATTATTTTGCGGGAAATTTTCAGCTGCATCATTGTGGTAACGATGGAAAACATGAGCATGGCCAATATAATAAGGATTCCGGGCACAACAAGCGCAGGCGCGTAATGTCCCATTTGAAAGATATAGACAAAGGAAAACAGGGCGGTAAGTCCTGTGGTCAGTACCGTATTGGAGAGCATATTGCACAGGGTATTGATGCTCATAATTCTGCTGCTCAGTTCACCGGCCGAATAATCCTTGAAAAATGCGGCGGGCAGGGAAAATACCCGTACCATCGAGGCGCTTTGCACGGATAGATCGATTTTATCACGAAAGCGGGTAAGCATGATGCTTCTGGTAATGCCAAAAAGAGTAGAGCCAACCGCCGCGCCAATTAAAAGAGCCGTAACGGGTAAAACATCACTTTTCGTGCCGGAGGGGATCACACTGTCAAAGATCTGCTTGTTCATAAAGGGCAAAAACATGCCCAGCAGGGAAACGAGGAGGCTTGCGCCCAGCACAAAAACCACGTCGGCCCGGGATATGCTTTTGAACATGAACCTTCCTAGATCTAAGAGATTCAGTTTTTTAGCCGGGAAGGGACGGTAAAAGTAAAAGGCATCGGAATTGATCATTTTTGCCGTCTTTTGATCAATTTTTATTACCTTACCTGTTTTCGGATCTTGGTATCGATATCCGGCAAATCCTGACGGCAAAAGGGCGATCACGTCTCCGTCTACCGTACTGCCAAGGAGAGCGCCTACCGCATCTTTCCACCAGGCGCCGGCAAGCTCCACCCGTCTGCGCATCACCCCGGACGGGCGCAGCATATATTCCATCTGGGCCTGCATATCGGTGATGGTGTCGGGTACTTCAGGGATTTTGGCGTCAAGAGACACCAGTATTTCTTCAATGGCGCCCCGGGCGGCCTGTTCCTTTTCTTTAGCCCTTTCAGCCTTTACCCCCGTATCTAAAATGGACACCAGGTCATCAAAGGCCCCCTCAAACATCTGCCGGTCGTTTTCCCGCCTGGTATTTAATTGTTCGTCAAAAATATTAAAGCTCATCGATCCGGCCTCCGTTATTCGCTGCTGACAAGCTGGGCGTATTTCCCGCCCCTCGCATATAGTTCCTCATGGGTCCCCCGTTCGACCACAAGCCCTTTGTCCAGTACCACAATCTCGTTACATTCCCGCACGGTGGAAAGCCTGTGGGCAATGACGATGCAGGTAGCCCCGATATTGCGGATATTATTCATCACCTGCTCCTCGGTTTGGGCATCAAGGGCGCTGGTGGCCTCATCAAGAATGATTACAGTGGGTTCCTGGGCCAGGACCCGGGCAATCTCAAAGCGCTGTCTTTGTCCCCCGGAAAAGTTTTTGCCGCCTTCTTTGATGATATGGGCATACCCGTCCGGCCGGGAGATAATCGTGTCGTGAATACCGGCATCCCGGGCCGCCAAAATCATCGCAAAATCCTCTATTGACGTATCCCACATGCGGATATTGTTGGCCACCGTATCCTCAAACAGGGTAATCTCCTGATCTACCATAGCCACAGAACTTTTATAGATATATGGGGTAATTTCCTCATATTTTTTTCCGTCAAACAATATTTCACCGGCCCAAGGCTGGTATAGTCCCGTAATCAGCTTGGCCAGCGTTGATTTGCCGCTGCCGCTCCCCCCCACAATGGCCACGGCCGACCCCGGCTTGATGGAAAGGGAAAAATCTCTGATCAGCGGCTCCGACATCTTGTTGTATCCAAAGGTGATATTATTAATCTCTATTTTGCCTGTAAGCTTCTCCAACGGTTCATTGTCCACCGGCCATTGTCCCTGATCCAGCACGTCAGGTGGATAATTCAGGACGTCTTCCACCCGTTCCATAGATGAACGCATGGTAATAAAGCTCTGTCCCACATCAATCAGCTGATTGACAGGGAACAAAAACGAAGCGAGAAAGCCTTGAAAGGCCAGGAGCATACCGATGGTAAAAACACCGTCCAGGATCAGATAAACCCCAACCATCAGGATAGCGATGTTTGCTGTTTGCTGCAAAAATGCGGGGATGGCGCCGAAATACTGGGTGAACTTGGAAATAGCCACCCGGGCATTATGCTGTTTGGCGTAGTATCCGGCCCATCGTTCAAAAAACCCGTTTTCTGCTCCCGAGGCCTTGATCGTTTCAATCATCTCGATGCCGCTCATGGTAGCGCCTGCCAGCTTGCCGCCGCTGGCCTCAGCCATGCGGCTTAAATTGACTTGCTTTTGTGCCGTAATGCGCATGGCCACCATATTGAGGATGGCCGCCGCCACGCCGATTAAGGTCAGGAGGATACTGTAATTGATCATGATGGCAAGATAAAACACAAGTAAACAGACACTCATAAGGACGGGCGCCAGCTTGTGGATCAGGGTTCCGGCGATTTGCTCGTTTACACCTTGCCTGGAGACAATATCACCGGCAAAACGCTGGGAAAAAAA
>JAQVOX010000075.1 GCA_028702435.1 Desulfotomaculaceae bacterium
GACATGATTAACCAAGGACCTCTGTTCATTGCCTATATGACTAAGGAGCTTCAGAAAAGAGGTGTGCCTGTGGTAACGCCGCCAGGCGGTCTGGGCTGTCATCTCAATGCCATGGAATTTGTCAGTCATGTTCCGCAAGAACAGTATCCCGCGGGTGCGCTTGGCTCTGCTCTCTATATTGCCAGTGGTGTCCGGGGTATGGAAAGAGGAACACTTTCCGAGCAAAGAGATGAAAATGGCAATGAAACTTTTTCTAATATGGAACTTTTACGTCTGGCTTTGCCACGGCGTGTCTTTACTCTTTCCCAAGTTAAATATGCTATTGACCGCATCAGCTGGCTTTACCAAAACCGTTCACTTATCGGTGGGTTAACTTTTGTGGATGAGCCCAAAATATTACGATTCTTCTTTGGTAGACTGACTACAGTTTCCGATTGGCAAGATAAACTGGTTGCAAAGTTCAGAGAGGATTTCGGAGACGGTCTGTAATCAAACATTTAAATCAAATTAGGTTTTTCTAGTACGTAAAACCCGTCATAATGGCGGGTTTATTACTACAAAAAAATAAATATGCTAAAATTTATTTAGAGAGCTTTTTATAATTCGCTTTACCGCCGGATAGTTTATTAGAATTGGAGAGTTAATTTGTGCTAGACAACTTAATAAATAGCCAACTGGCTAAAGACAGGCCGGCAGTGGAGCAGCCAGCCCACATATGGACCAGGAATTTCATCCTGCTATGTTTAGCTAGCTTTGCTATGTTTATCAGTTTGCAGATGCTCTTGCCTACCTTGCCGGTATATCTATTTGAGATCGGCGGTGACCAAAGAGATGTTGGATATATGATGGGCGTCTATACCATTAGCGCCATGGTCATGCGTCCTATTGCCGGCTGGTTAGTGGATCACTATGGCCGGAAAAAAATCATGCTCTTGAGCTTGATAATGGTGCTGGCGGTCACTTTGCTCTATAAGCTTGCTACGGATGTATCATTAATGATGGTAGTACGCGCTCTTCATGGTCTGACCTTAGCCCTGGCCGGCACGGCAATGGCTACTATAGTAGCGGATAGTTTGCCCACATCACGTTTGGGTGAGGGGATGGGGTATTTTGGCTTAACCTCTACGCTTTCGATGGCTCTGGCGCCTATGATCGGTTTTTGGTTAGTGGGAATATCCGGTTACCAGGCGTTGTTTTTAGCGGTTAGTCTGATGACCCTGCTGGCCTTCTGCTTTAGTCTGCCCATACGGGGCACCAATGCTCCTTGCAGTGCTCCAGTAAGTTCTGTCACAGGAATCTGGATCAGCTTGCTGGAGAAAACTGCTCTGCCCGCATCTATGGTAACGTTTTTCTTGACTGCTGCTTATAGTTCGGTGATTTCTTTTATTCCTTTATATACAGCTGAACTTGGTATTGTCAATATCGGCTTATTCTTTACAGCTAATTCCCTGACTATGTTAATTTCTCGCCCTATAGCCGGCCGCTGGGCCGACAGGGGTGGCGCCAGTACTGTCTTACTCATTGGCCTCCTGACGATGTTTATTGGTATGGCGTCCATAGGCCTTTCCCACACCATCACAGGATTCGTCTTAGCCGGTGCAATCGTTGGCCTTGGTTTTGGCTTTTGCGTTCCCACCCTACAAGCTCTGGCTATACGTCATACACCACCCGATAGACGTGGCGCCGCCACCGGTACTTACTATATTGCCTTTGACTTGGGCCTTGGTTTAGGTACGATTATATGGGGATATGTGGCAGAGGCGGCCGGCTATCAAATTATGTTTTTCACTACGCTTATCCCCCTGGTCCTGGCTGGGGCAAGCTACTATATGCGAATAGAAATATCACATGAAAAGGAGAAAATTTAGATTTATAAGTTTAATACAGCAATCGCTAAGATTGTAAAAATTCCTTTAAATGAAATCAGTTTATTTCTTGTTATAGTAGGCTTATTATATTTATTCTGGTCGGAAATGGAAAATCGCTTACAACAAAGAAAAGCAAAAATAGTATTTTATAAAAAAGAGTGAGGGAGTTCTAAGTACTATTTACATTTTTTATGACCTTGATGTATAGTATATGTATTTGCACAGGCCACCTGCAGGCAACCTATTCATAGCATGCCCGTCAGGTAACTGTGGTGAATGAAACCATATTAGTAAAGTAGGTATTTACATGGAGAAAGAGATGATTATGCCGAAATGGCTGGTAAATAAAATTCGTCAGGCTAAGAAAAAAGATGACCCTTTAATGCATCGCTTCATTAGTGACAAACTGGCCAGGTATGGATTGAATACGGTTTGCCAGGATGCCAGATGCCCTAACCGAGGTAGTTGTTACTCACGAGGCACTGCCACCTTCATGATCCTTGGCAACGTGTGCACAAGGAACTGCGCTTTCTGTGCCGTCAGCTACGGCAAGCCCGTTGAAACCAATCAGGAAGAGCCCGCGCGTATAAAAGAAGCGGTAGAGGTTCTGGGGTTAAAACATGTTGTAGTTACTTCTGTAACCAGGGACGACCTGCCCGACGGGGGTGCCAACCTTTTTGCTAAAGTGATCGAAGCACTGCACGCTTTGCCGGCCTCTCCTGCAGTTGAAGTATTGACTCCAGATTTTAACGGGTCACTTTCATCTTTAGATACTGTCCTGGCTGCGAATCCAGAAATTTTCTCCCATAATATAGAGACCATCCCCCGGCTTTACCCCACTGTACGCCCAGGGGCCTCTTATCACCGGTCTCTTAATTTGCTGGCTGAAGCCGTGCAAAGAGCCCGTGCCGGAACACTGGTAAAGACTGGCTTCATGCTGGGGCTGGGTGAAGAAAAACAGGAAGTGGCCGACTTGATCAGGGAACTGGCAAACGCCGGTGTATCCATGCTGACCATCGGCCAGTATCTGGCGCCGTCTTTGCGTCATTATGCAGTCAGGCGTTACGTCACAACGGAGGAATTTGAAGAATGGGCTATTTTAGTAAGAAAAATAGGTTTTAAAAGCGTGAGTGCCGGTGCTTTGGTACGCAGTTCCTACCACGCCGGCGATTGCTATCAGGAGGTGTTGGCCAGTGGTACAGCGATGGCGGTTGATTAAGAGCGGCCCTGGCGAGCCGGCCTGGAACATGGCTGTTGATGAGGCTCTGGTAACCTGCCACTCGCGGGGTGACAGCCTGCCAGTTCTGAGATTATACACCTGGAGCCCGCCTGCCTTATCGTTAGGTTACTTTCAAAAAATGAGCGGCATTCGCTTAGACCTTTTGGATAGGCTGGGCATAGTACCAGTAAGGCGGTCTACAGGAGGCCGGGCGGTGCTGCATTCCGGCGACCTAACCTATAGTTTAGTCGCCTCCTCAGACCAGGACATACCGCTGGGGTTGGTAGATTCCTATCGCTATCTATGTAAAGGTCTCCTTGCCACTTTTGCCTCGTTAGGCATAAAAGCCGGGCTGGGATCTGAAAAGCTTCGGAAACCCTTCCCTGCATCTTGTTTTGCAGTGGCCCTGCCAGGTGATATTACCTGGCAGGGCAGGAAGTTCGTTGGCAGCGCGCAGAAGCGTTTTGGTTCCTCAATATTGCAACACGGCTCCATCCTTTTACGGTCTCAGCAAAAAATTCTTAACGAAATCTTTACTGACAAAGAAAAAACTAATTCACAAGCATTATTGGAGAAAATTACATGTCTGGATGATATACTCGAACGTCAGATGGAACTGGAAGAGATTTCAGATGCTCTAGCCAACGGCTTTAAAAAAGCTTTAAATATTGAGTTCCAGCCCGATGAACTGAACTGTGAAGAAGAAGCCTTAGCAACTAGCCTAGTAGGCAAGTACGGAGAGCTCAATGGGCACCTTTTAGGCACCAAGAGCAAAAATTATCGGCCGTTTGTTAACGACCGATAATTTTGAAAATCCTTAATTTTATTGGTGCCCGAGACCGGAATCGAACCGGTACGAGGGTTGAACCTCGCAGGATTTTAAGTCCTGTGCGTCTGCCAGTTCCGCCACTCGGGCAGTTTTAATTTTAAGCAAAATTATTTTAGCACGTACCTATTTAATTGTCAATCAGTAACTTCAGGTGTATGTTCATCCCTGTGATAATTTCATGCTTCCCCCTACTCGATTAGAAAATGACTATTTCATAAATTTGCATGACCGGCTTAATTTCCTACGTCCCGGTCATGCGCCGGTGTATTTTACTGCCCAGCCAGCGGGCGGCCATATTAAAGCCGAGCACCACCAGGATCAGCACTGCGGCGGAGCCATCCGCCACTCTTCTTAAGTCAGGAATGAGACCTTCCGTGTTGACCTTCCAGATATGCACGGCCAGGGTTTCCGCCGGGCGGAACGGGTTTAGCGGTGAAGCGGGGTGGAAGATGTTCCACTGGCTAAAGTCCAGGGCCGGGCTGGACATGCCGGCGGTAAACAACAGCGCGGCGGCCTCGCCAAATACCCTGCCCGAAGTGATAATAGCGCCGCTGACCAGCCCGGGGAAGGCGCTCGGCAAGACTACCCGCAGGATTGTTTGCCAGTGGTTTGCACCCAGGTTAAGACTGGCCTCGCGCAGGCTGGCAGGTACGCCGCGGATAGCTTCTTCAGTGAACCGGACCATTAGTGGCAGGTTGATCACCGTCAGGGCCAGTGCCCCTGAAATGAGCGAGTAGCCCCAGCCGGTCATGTTGACGAAAACTAAGAGCCCGAACAGGCCGACCACGATTGACGGCAGTGAATTCAATGTTTCAATGCACAGCCTGATTGCCTCGGTCAATTTGTTGTTACCGGCGTATTCAGCCAGGTAAATTCCACCCAGCACGCCTATGGGAACGGTAATCAGCATTGACAAAAAGAGCAGATAGAAGGAATTAAAGATCTGCGGCCCAATCCCGCCCCCGGCGCGGATGGCCTGCGCGGGTTTAGTCAGGAAATCCCAGCTAATGTACTTGCCGCCGTGGTAGAGGAGATAGGCAATCATCGAGCCGAGAATAAGGATCACGATCAGCGCCCCAACCCAGAATGTTAAAGTGGCGATTTTATCGGCAAGACGGGCATTCACCTGGAAATCCCCCCTCTTCTAACGCCGTAGCGGACTATCAGAATGAAAATGAACGACATGATTAATAGTAAGAGGCCCATTGACCAGAGAGCATTGTTCCAAAGAGATCCCATCGGGGTGTTACCCATATCCATCGTAATCGCGCTGGTTAGAGTAATCACGGGGTCCAGGATGGATGTGGGCATCACCCTGGTGTTGCCGATCACCATTTGGACCGCCAGCGCCTCCCCAAAGGCTCGGGCCAGGCCGAGAACAATACCGGTGACCAGGCCGGAGCGCGCGGCCGGGATGAGAACCAAGCGGATCGCCTGCCAGCGCGTGGAGCCCAGAGCCAGGGACGCCTCCTTATAATCACGTGGCAGGGACTTCAGGCTATCGATCAACATGCTGACAATTGTGGGCAGGATCATCACGGATAACACCAGAAAGCCGGCCAGGACACTAAAACCCAGGCCTCCAATATTGTCGCGGATAAAGGGCACCAACACGCTTAAGCCGATATAGCCGTAAACTACTGAGGGGATGCCAGCCAAAAGCTCAATGGCTGGTTGCAGGAACCGCTGGCCCCAGTAGGGCGCAATTTCAACGATAAACACGGCGCAGGCGATGCTGAGTGGGGCGCTGACTAGGACGGCCAGCATGGAGACAACCAGTGAGCCGATAATAAAGGCCAGCACCCCTACCTGAGGGCCGCCTTCAGCAAGCGGGCGGTCCGGCAGCCAGTTGGTTGAGAATAAAAATTCCTTAAGGCTCACTCCGTTGGTTGTGAACGTGGACAAACCTTTTAGGGATATAAAAACAACGATAGTGATGGTGGAAACAATGGCGATTAGCGCCGCCATGGTCGTTAAGAACCTGCCCAGCGACTCGCTGTTACGCAGGCTGAGATACTTGTACACAAAACTGTTTTTCATCTAAGCTACCCCCGGCAAGAAGTGAATCTATCCTAAAAACAGGCCTCAAGTAATGTCATCCTGAGCGGTAGCGAAGGCTCTAAGATTCTTCACTATCGTTCAGAACGACATTAAGAAAGGCTTTTCATCCTCTGATGGCGCCGCACTAGCGGCATGGTTGTCTATTTGCTTTTAATATTGCCGTTGATATCCCTGACAATCTTCATTTCGGTTTCAGGAATATAACCCATCTCCGGTATGATAGATTTCTGCACGTTATCTGAGCTCATGTACTGCAGGAAAGCTTCGGTTGCGCCACTTGGCTGGCCCTTGGTGTAGCTGTGCATGTAAGCCCATAGCGGATATTTGCCGGAGATGATCATTTCATTGGTGGGCTCCACTCCGTCCAGGTTGATCACTTTCACACTGTCGTCCAGGTAGGCAAGCGCCAGGTAGCCAATCGCGCCTGGGGTATCTTTGACGATTTTACGGACTGTGCCGGAGGAATCTTCTTCAATTCCGGCCGCTTCTTCAGCGCCGCCCAGCACGTATTTCTTGAAGGTCGCCCGTGTGCCGGAGGCCTTCGGGCGGTTGACCAGCACTATTTTTTGGTCAGGTCCGCCCACGCTCTGCCAGTTGGTGGTTTTGCCGGTGAAAATATCGATTACCTGCTGCCTGGTCAGGTTGTCGACAGAGAGCGCCGGGTTGGCCACGCAGGCCATACCGACAACACAGATCTGGTGGTCGGTGAGCTGGGCCGCATCAATGCCGGACTTCTCCTCAGCAAAGATATCAGAGTTGCCGATATCAGCCGCGCCTTGCGCTACTTGGGTCAGCCCCGTGCCGCTGCCGCCGCCCTGGACCACAATTCTTACGTTTGGATTTATGCTCATGAAATCATTAGCGGCCTGCTCCATCAGCGGCTGCACTGCCGTAGAGCCCACGGCAGTAATGTTACCGGACATTTCTCCCTCCCCTTGCTGAGTGCCTTGTCCGCCACAGCCGGCCAGCACTGCGAGAGCAAACAGACAAAGTACGGTGACTGTTAGTAAAGCCATCTTTTTGCGCATCTAATCTTTCCCCTCGTGATTTTATTTTTATAATCCTCATTAATTAAGCTCTTTGCGCTCGCCGGTGGCAAGATAGACCACCCTTTCACCGATATTGGTGGCATGGTCGGCAATCCGTTCCAGGTGCCTGTTGGTAAACAAGAGGGCAATAGCCTGATCGACTACCGAGGGATCTACCATCATAAGCAACAGCAGTTCCCGTAATACCTGATTGTGCAGGTTGTCCACCAGCTCGTCTTCCGCCGCCATGGCCTCAGCTAGCTTGGGGTCTTCACGCACATAGGCGTCCAGCGCTTCTCCGACCATCTTCTGGGCAAGCTCGGCCATCCGGGGGATATCGATCAGTGGCTTAATCAGAGGCTGATCCCCGATACGCCTGGCTGACTTGGCAATGTCACTAGCCAGGTCGGCAATTCGTTCCAGGTCAATGATGATCATCAGCCCCGCCGCGATTCGGCGCAGGTCCTTGGCCAGCGGCGACTGGGTGGCGATCAACTTCATGCACTTGTCTTCGATCTGCATTTCCTGAATATCTATAAGGGCGTCTCCGTCAATAACACTTTGGGCTAATATCATATCTTGCTTGGTCAGTGATTCCACCGCCTTGGCGATTGCTTCTTCAACGCAAAAACCCATCTTTAATATATCTTGCTGCAATTCCTTTAACGCCTGGTCAAAGGTGGTCCTGGTCCTCATTTAAATGTTCACTTCCTTAAAATCCTAGCCGAAGCGGCCGGTAATATAATCTTCCGTGCGTTTATCCGTAGGCTTGGTGAATATTGTGTCCGTTTTTCCGTATTCCAGCAGGTCGCCGGTCAAGAAAAATGCGGTAACGTCCGAGACGCGGGCAGCCTGCTGCATGTTATGGGTGACAATAATGATCGTGTATTCTTTTTTCAACGCCTGAATTAATTCTTCAATCTTCATTGTCGCCAGCGGGTCCAGGGCCGAGGTCGGCTCATCCATCAGCAGCACCTCCGGTTCCACAGCCAGCAGCCGGGCGATACAAATCCTCTGCTGTTGCCCGCCGGAAAGCCCGATTGCGGACTTATACAGCCGGTCCTGGACTTCATCCCAAATAACCGCTGCGCGCAGGCTCTTTTCCACAATTTCATCAAGTTTACGCTTGTCTTTAATCCCATGAATGCGCGGCCCGTAGGCAATGTTATCGTAGACAGACATGGGAAAAGGATTGGGGCGCTGAAAAACCATCCCAATCCTTTTGCGCAAGTTGACCACATCTTCCTCCGGCCGGTAGATATCGCAGCCGTCAAGCAGGACCGAGCCTTCGACTTTGACTCCTTCGATCAGGTCATTCATCCTGTTCAGCACGCGTAAAAAAGTTGACTTGCCGCAACCGGAAGGTCCGATTAGCGCGGTCACCTGGTTTGCCTCAACTTCTAGGTTAACATTTTTCAGCGCGTGGAAGTCGCCGTAGTACATGTTTAAATTTTTTACGGATATTTTAGATTGTGTCATGAGAGCTTTGCCCCCTCAAGAAGGTATTCTAGTAAGACTGATCAATTATTTGCTCACAATATAGCATAACCATATTAAATTTATGTTATGGGATTGTAAAATTATTGTTAAGTCTTTGTTATGGAGTTGTTAAACTAGGTTAATAAAGAGGCATCTTATAACATTTTGCTTTCAAAAAGTGAGATACAGGACAAGTTAAACAAGTTATAATTAGATAAGAAAAATTAGTATTCAGCTATTTTGAAGCCAATGCAGTTTTGGGAGTGCTCCTGGAAGAAGCTAATGTTATGAGATTGCAGCTAAAACATCTGTCATATGGGATTGGGTGTATTTAATGGTTATTAAGCCAAGTTTTCACTTTCCTTATGCATAAAGAAAGTGAAAACAGCCTTATAGTTAAGAGGGGGTGTTTATAAGTGTCTTTAATACTGATTGTGGACGATGAAGTTAATGTTTTGCAACTACTGAAGTATACCCTGAGCAAAGAGGGTTATCAGGTGATTAGCGCTACCAATGGACGTGAAGCCATCATGCTAGCGGAGGAAAAAGAGCCGGATCTGATCATTCTAGACATAATGCTCCCGGAAATAGACGGTTACGATGTACTCCGGATATTAAAAGCTAACAGGCAAAGCGCTCCGATTCCCGTGATCATGCTGAGCGCCTTGGGTGAAGAGGTGGACAAGGTGGTTGGGTTGGAATTAGGTGCAGAAGATTATATCACAAAACCATTCTCTCCCAGAGAATTAATAGCCAGGGTAAGGGTACGCCTGCGCAAGCAAAAGATTCCAACCGTAGAGGAAGTGACAAAAAAAGAGGTCAAATTAAAGCATTTGTTAATCCGGCCAGAGCAGTATGAAGCGCTGCTTGACGGTGTAAGGCTGGAGCTTACCCAAAAAGAGTTTGAATTGCTTTACTTGCTGGCAACTCACCCGGGACAGGTCTTTACCAGGGATGTTCTGCTGGAGAAAATTTGGGGGTATTATTACGACCAGAGAACGCGTACTGTAGACGTTCATATCAGGCATTTACGGCAGAAGATTGAAAAAGACCCCTCGAAACCTAAGTAT
>JAQVOX010000076.1 GCA_028702435.1 Desulfotomaculaceae bacterium
TTTGCCTGCCCCTCCCGCAGTCGAAGTACTGACTCCTGATTTTGGCGGGTCCCTTTCCTCCCTGGAGACCGTCCTGGCAGCTAAGCCTGAGGTTTACTCCCACAATATAGAAACCATCCCCCGGCTCTATCCTTCTGTGCGACCGGGAGCATACTACCCCCGGTCGCTAGGCCTGCTGGCTGAGGCAGTGCAAAGAGCCCGCGCGGGGACTCTGGTGAAGACCGGCTTTATGCTGGGACTGGGAGAGGAAAAGCAGGAAGTGGCAGAATTGATTCAAGAGCTGGGAGACACCGGTGTGGCCATGCTGACCATTGGCCAGTACCTGGCGCCATCATGGCAACACCATCCCGTCAGACGCTATGTCTCGGAAGAGGAATATGAAGAATGGGCCGAATTAGCAAGAAGAGCAGGCTTTAAAAGCGTTTATGCCGGCCCTTTGGTACGCAGCTCTTACCGTGCCGGTGATTGCTACCAGGAGGTGACAAACAATGGCGCAACGTTGGCGGTTGATTGACAGCGGCCCGGGCGAGCCGTCCTGGAACATGGCAGTTGATGAGGCTCTGGTAACCCGCCACGCCCGGGGTGAAAGCCCGCCGGTGCTGAGACTGTATACCTGGAGCCCGCCGGCACTGTCTCTAGGCTACTTTCAAAAAACGGCCGGTATCCGCTTTGACCTTTTAGACAATCTGGGCATTGTACCGGTCAGGCGGTCCACGGGAGGCCGGGCGGTGCTGCATTACGGTGACCTGACTTACAGCCTGGCCGTATCTTTGGGCCAGGGTATACCGCACGGTCTGGTAGATTCTTTTCGCTATTTATGTCAGGGTTTGCTGGAGACTTTTGCCTCGCTGGGCATCGAAGCCAGGCTGGGATCTGATCGGCTCAGGCAGCCCTTCCCCGCTGCCTGCTTTGCCCTGGCCACACCGGGTGATATCACCTGGCGCGGCAGAAAATTTGTCGGCAGCGCCCAGAAACGCTTTGATACAACAATTTTACAGCACGGCTCGATCCTGGTTCGCTCCCAGGGAGAAATTCTCTGTAAACTCTTTTCGGACACGGAAAGGGTTAAGCCGCAGGCCTTGCTTGAAAAAATTACTTGCCTCGAAGAAATATTGGGTCGCCAGGTGGCATTGGAAGAGGTTGCCGCCGCCCTGACCAGAGGCTTTAAAAACGCGTTAAATATCGACTTTCAACCTGACCGGCTAACCGGCAAGGAAGAAAACCTGGCAACCAGCCTGGTTGGCAAGTACGCTAGGCTGGTTTAGAAAAAGTTTACAGGATGGCGAGGTAAATGAAAAGAAAAGCAGAAGGCATTGTAATCGCTTTAAGCGGCAAAACCGCGAAGGTCAGAATGAGTGGGCAGATTTATTGCGAAAGCTGCGAGTCACAGCTCGTAGGTAATGCCTCAATCATGGATGTTTACAACCCGGTTGATGCGACTGTGGGACAGCGGGTGATCATTGACCTGCCGGAAGCCAGTTTAAGAGTAGCCTTCATTGTTTTCATATTACCGCTAATCACAACCTTTCTGGGTTTCCTAGCCGGCGTATGGATCTCACAGAAATACGGATTTCCGGCGTTGTTATCGGAGGTTGGCGCAAGTATTGCTGCCCTGGCGCTGACCCTAATATACATAAAATATTTTAACAGGACGAAAACCAGCATGATGCCGGTCATTACGAATGTAAAAAGGGTGCCGTAAATAAAGAGATTATGGCGGGTCCAATTAAAATTTTTTAAAAGTAATAATCAACTAATTAAGAGGTGCGAGAGATGTCAACTAAAAAGTTAATTATACCCCTAGTATTGATTTGTTTCGTTTTTATGCTTTCAGCTTGCTCTTCGAGTAAAAAACAGGAGACACCGCCAAGAGAAACATCTGCCGGTGAGCAGTCACCAACTCCTTCACTGGCGAACGCCCAGGCAGAACAGAACAACGGCCAGCCTGTCAATAACAGTCAGGTCAGCAGCGAAGACGTGGACGTGGCTGCGGCAGAAGAAAAAGCAAGTCAGAAAGGGTCTGCTCAAAGTAAACCTGTGGCAACTAAAGAACAACCTTCTCAGAAAAGTGCCGCCAACAACAGCGGAGCTGAAGTGGTCCAACCCGTACAAAATAGCCAGACTGACCCAGCACCTGCTCCTAAAGCGGAAAACAATGCCAGCCTACCTTCTAAAGTATACGTCTTTACCAACAATTCTGGCTGCTGTGAAGCCACAAGGACGAAAATGGCCCAGCACAGTGAACAGGTGAAGACAGTTGAAAGCAAATACGGAAGCAGTGTAGCGTTTACATGGCTGGATACGGGGCGCAGTGACGTCGCCTATCAAAAAGAATTACAGCAAATAGCGAAAAATTTCGGAGTAAAAAGCCTTCCCTCAATTGTTGTTGTCGATGCCAATGGAAATGTTTTATTAAACCATCCCGGGCCGCTAAACATGGCTGAAATCGACATGGTATTTGGAGGGCTAAATTAATGGTTCCGTTTATTAGCGATTTGTCCTTGAGCGCTGCCATTATTGCCGGCTTGATTGCAGGTCTTAGTCCCTGTACCCTACCCACAGCTGCCTTACTTGTCGGTTATGTGGGTGGTTCAGGCGAAGACAGTAGATTAAGGTGCTTTTTCTTAACGATCTCCTTTGTTCTTGGTCTTTCACTTACTTTGGCTGTGTTTGGATTGATCGCTTCCGGGGTGGGAATAGCGCTGCAAAGTCTTTCGTTTATCTATAAAATTCTTGGTGTGCTGATCATTGTAATGGGCTTGGTTATAGCGGATATTTTACCCTTGAATTTAAGTATTGGTCAGAACTCATTGAAGATATTTGGTGACCGCGGCGGAATGATTGGTGCTTTTCTGCTGGGAATACCCTTTGCCCTGATTGCTTCACCCTGCACTATACCAATAACTACAGCCGTGCTGGCTCTGGTCGCTACCAAAGCAGACCTCTTTTTCGGTTTCTGGTTTCTCCTTTTCTACGCTATGGGCAGGAGCCTGCCGCTTCTGCTAGTCGGGACTTTTACCGGCCTGCTGAAATCCATATTAAAAGGACAGGCTATTCTAAACGGCTTACAGAAATTTAGCGCCCTGGTGCTCATCGGTTTGGGAGTATATTTTATATTTTTTGTTTAGCAGCATTTCGAGTCCAGTGGAATATTTTATATATAGCCTTACAAAATACTTCTAGTAGTTGCCTAATGTCATATCCGGCACAGTACCCCAGATGTCGTGAGGCGAAAAAGAATTGAGGTAAATGGTTATGGCTATTTGTACAAATCGCATTTGGGAAGACTTTAGCACGCCCCTTAAAAATTATATAAAGAAACGAATACCAAACGAACTGGATTCCGATGATGTTTTACAGGAAGTTTTTATAAGAATCCATAATAATATTGGCAGTTTGATGGATGACAATAAAATTCATGCCTGGATATACAGGATAACTCGCAATACTATCGCTGACTATTATAGAAAACATGATAAAGTTTTTCCTTCGGCAGAGTTGTCGGAAGAATTAACTGATGAGTTTGAAGAGGATCAATCTTTTAATGGTGAGATTTCCGCTTGTTTGAGAACAATGATTGATCAATTGCCGGAGAAGTACAAACAAGCCATTATAATTACGGAATTTCAGAATGTTACTCAAAAGGAGTTAAGCCAAAAAATGGGCATTTCCTTATCGGGGGCAAAGTCAAGGGTGCAGCGTGCTAAAGAAAAGTTAAAAGAAATGTTATTAGACTGCTGTTACCTGGAACTTGATCGGAGAGGAAATGTAATCGATTACAAGCATAAAAGCGAAGATTGTAAATATTGCCAATAAAATAAGTGCATTTGAATGCGTCCTTCTACCTTTACTTACGTCTATATAGATGAAGAATCTAAAGACCTAAAAAAGGAGGAGCTTGTATGGTTAGTAATAATGAAGAAATTAGAGCGTTCATTCGGAAGAATTATGCTGACGTCGCATTGAAAAACACCGTTGGGGGCTGTTGTGGGGGTGGATGCGGCTGTGAAAGCCTTCCACTGGACCTGAACGAATTGGCTGTCGATATCGGCTACACGGAAAAAGATTTAAATAATGTACCGCCTGAGGCAAATATGGGTTTAGGATGCGGCAACCCTATCGCTATTGCAAGCCTTAAAGAAGGTGAAGTCGTCCTTGACCTCGGTAGCGGGGGTGGTCTTGACTGTTTCCTTGCCAGAATGCAGGTTGGTGAAACCGGACATGTGATCGGCGTGGATATGACCCCGGATATGATTAAATTAGCGAGGGAAAATGCCAAAAAAAGCGGCTACACCAATATTGAATTTAGACTGGGGGAAATTGAGCACTTACCAGTAGCTGACGCTTCTGTAGATGTGATCATATCAAACTGTGTAATCAACCTATCTCTTGATAAAATGCAGGTTTTTAAAGAAGCTTTCAGGGTGCTTAAGCCTGGCGGAAGGCTGTCGATATCGGATATTGTGGCTACCCAACAATTAACTCAAGAAATAAAACAGGACCTAGTCTTAATTGCCTGCTGCGTGGGCGGATCTGAATACGTGGAAGACATACGGGCTATGCTGGAGAGCGTGGGTTTTAAAGATATTAAACTTGAGCCGAAAGCTAACAGCAGAGAGCTTGTGGAAAAATGGATGCCGGGCAAACATTTTGAAGATTACATTGCTTCTTTTATTATTGAAGCAAAGAAGTAAGGAAATTAAACCACCCAAAGCGATCCGTTTAGCAGGAAGGAGCTTTAATCATGAATAAATTAGAAACAGCCTTGTCGCGTTTTAATAATGGATTTCAATGTTCACAGGCTGTCCTTGCTGCATTTGCTCCACAACTGGGCATGGATGAGGAAACAGCGATCAAGGTCGCTGGTGTTTTTGGCGGTGGAGTAGCCAATACAGGTGGCACATGCGGCGCTGTTAGTGGAGCCTTTATGGTAATAGGGTTAGAATATACAGACACAGACATAAAAAATTATAAAGCCCAAAAAAAAGCTAATGCCGTTACGCGGGAATTCATTAAGAATTTTATAACACTGAACGGATCTACAATTTGTAAAGAGTTAATAAACTGTGATATTAGTACTTCTGAAGGCTTTAAGTATGCTATAGAAAAGAATCTCTTCACCAACGTTTGCCCGAAATTTGTAAAGGATTCTATTGAAATTTTGGAACACTCACTTTAATAACTGATAAACTATACGCCTGCTGTTGCAATTTTAGAGGATAGTTTAAAATGGGATGAGTTTTTATCTAGGGAGGATGAAAGATATGAAAGAAGTCAGTGTCACCGTTTTCGGAACTAACGCGCCTGCGCCAGCCGCCAGTTGCTGCAGCCCGTCATGTTGCGGCCCGGCAAAGACAATGCAGGAAGAAGGAGAAAGCCTCAGGGATCACCTTGTCAAAAATTTTGGTCAGAAGATTCAGTACACTTACGTGGATGTGCAAAGCAACGAGATGAAGAATTACCCGGAAATTACAGCGATTATGGATCGGGTCAACCTCCCCTTGATTATTCTTAACGGCCAACCCCGCTTCCACGGCGGGATTTCCAACGAGATGATCTCGGAAGCAGTAAGCGAACTGGCAAAAGAATAACCTTTTCGGCGGGTGTGAATATACTTTAGTGTAAATGGAATAATCATCCTAAGATTTGACGATAATATTATTGCAGCATAAATCGGGCAACGCTGAGGAGCGCCCCAACGCTTGCTGCGGCTTATACGATGAACGGCGGTCTTTATTGCTCGCCGTTTTTTCCTTCATCGGTAAGCCCCAAGCGGATAAACCTCGGGAGTTTGAGGGCAGAGCCCTCAAGACCTTACGCCGTAAGCCGGTCTGCAAAGAATATCATAATCTGGCTGTACGCCATTGCCCAGTCTCTTGATGGCTGCGTCCACTTCTTCGTGATTTCCCTAGCAGAAAGGAATACCACTTTCCGGATTGAGTCATCAGTGGGAAAAATGGATTTTGTCTTTGTGAATTTCCGTACCATCCTGTGGTATGCTTCTACCGCATTTGTTGTATAAATCAAATGTCGGATCTGTTCTGGGTAGCTAAAAAACGTGGTGAGTTCAGCCCAGTTAGCATCCCAGGACCGCAGAATGGATGGATATTTTCTGTCCCATTTTTCCCTGAATTCTTCCTTTGCATACTCAGCATCGTCCAAATTTACCGCTCCGTAGATTTTTTTCAGGTCAGCGCAGATGGACGCATAAAAGCTTGCGCTTTCGTTTTCGCTGATCCAGATGCCCAGAATATCTTTTTGGCCGTTCATATCAATGCCCAGCACTGTGTATACGCATTTGTTGATAATCTGACTGTCCTTGCGGCTTTTGAACACGATCCCGTCAAAGTAGATAATCGGGTAAACCGACTCTAGCACCCGTGTTCAAGGAGAAACGCAGGACATTTATTCTGGCTATTGATGAAAGTCAGTATTTAAACGCCGGTATTTTTCGAGATATTAAGATGCTCATGAATGTCTATTTTGACAGTCTGGATTGCTTTGCTCTTATCTTCATTGGTCAGCCCTATCTTGTCTCTATCCTGGAAAAGCCGGTTCATGAGTCTTTAAAACAGCGCATTATCATTCATTACAACTATGAGGGGCTTTCCTCCGATGAAGCAAAGGATTATATTTACTCCCGGCTTGAGGTCGCGGGTGGTGCCCGTACCATAATAGATGATGCCGCTGTGCATGCTGTTGCTAACTCTTGCCAGGGTATACCACGCCTTATCAACAGCCTTATGACCGACGCCTTAATTCTTGGGGCCCAATTGCAGAAAACCGTCATTGATACGGAAGTTGTTCTTGCAGCCGGCAATAACCTGGCTCTGCGCTAAGGTGGTCCCAGTTTTAAGGTGACTGAGAATATTGTAAGTTTAGTAAGGGGGCGCCTGATATGGAATAAAGATATTCATTAGAACATTATTTTGCTAGCACCGGTTTTTATGATTATTTACCGGTGGCATTGGATTTAATTGGAACGATGGGCTTTAACCGGGAAGAAGCAATAGAGGCTATTTGTAGGGTGTTTGATAAAGCCCGGGTGTATCCACCAACTAAAAACCGAGAAGCCTGGTTTTTAGTTGTATTTAAAGAAAAACTGCACGAGTCACGGGCTGAAATTATGGCCTATCGAAAAACAAAGGGGTAATTAACTGATTGCCGGGTAATAGTTGCCCGGTAGTTTTCTTTTTATGGAATGCCGATGTAATTATTTTAGTAAAGACAATTAGAATGTGCAGTCTTCACGATAATATTGTGCTGCAGCGAATAATTATGTGCTGTTTTAGTAGGTTTCATGGGAATTTTAATTTGCCGTTTGAGCCGATATGAAAGTGCCGTTCTACACTTAAAGAGAGCGCGCAACTCTTCAATGTCGGCATCAGCAAGCTTTTTGCTTCCCAGGAGGGATGCCACCAGATTTTTAGCACTACCGGAGTATAAACGGTCAATTAATCTTTGGGTAGTATATTCGTTATATTCAGCTTCACTAACTAAAGGCTGGTAATAGAACACTTCTCTCTTGACGGCTAAAACCACGCCCTTTTCACAGAGTCTGCGCAGCAGTGTTTTAATAGTAGAGCTTTCCCATTTGCTCGTCTGCTCGAGTGTTTCCCTGATTTCCGCAATGGGAAGTTCACCACCTACTTCCCATAACACCCGCATGACTTCAACTTCCGAATCAGTTATCTTAGCTGCTAATTTATTCAAATGCTTTTCACCTCCAGGTTACAATTGTAATCTTAACAAGAGTTTACAGTTGTAGCCTTAGGTTGTCAAGGAGTATTATAGGTTTGCAGGGATCTGCCCTACCAGGTTAAGCCGGAAATAAAATCAACGGTTTCCTGCCTACCGGGCGGTTTTTACAGGTAATGGCCACCGCCCTGGGCTGCGACCGACGTAAGTGAGCTCGCAGATCTGGCGCGCGGCGCCGAACCAGCCCAAATCAGCAGCATGTGCACCGTCTTTGCCGAGTCGGAGGTGATAAGCCTGCTGGCCCAGGGTGTCGGCAAGGACCGGATTATCGCGGGCATCGGTTTCCAGACTTGCAGGTTCAGCTCGGGAATACTGTAGTTGTCGGAATCGCAAAAAAACCAGCCTACAATAACCAGCCATAGTCCTGCCGTGTATCTACAACCGCATCCACATATACGGTGTTTAGCTTGACATGATAGACCAATAGATATCTTTTTTTCAATAAGAGCTTCCGGTATTTTCCTGACGGAATCAACTGGTCAACCAGCCAGGGATTTCTTTCTGGGAACTGTTCCAATGACTTTGCCCTTACCTGAAAGTCTTCAATTAACCGCATGGCTGCAAGCTCACTGACTTGCGCCAGAAACCGTGCGTGCGATACCAGCATTTGCATGGCCTCATCGGAAATAACTACGGAATACCGTTTATTTTCGCTGTCCATCTAGTACCTCTCGGATTGCTGCTTTCATCATAGCAGATACATCGTCAATGGAATGACCCGGTTTTCCGTTCAGCCTGCCTTCCTCTGAAGCAACCAAATTTTCCCGTAACCGAAGCATACTTTCCCTTCTTGCAAAGGTCTCTATATCCATGACCACGAGATCCCCTTCTCCGTTTTTCGTAAGATAAACCGGTTCTCCTGACCGCTTGCATAACTCGGAAATCTCATTATAGTTTTTGCGGATTGCTGCGGACGGCTTAATAATCATCATATAAACCACCTCTTTTTGTAGCAATAATATATCCTTATTATATGCTTATTTTACAACTGCTGCATCGATTTGTCTATAATGTGCTGCTATCCCCTATATACCGTGAGTTCCATAAAAGAATTTATTATCCCCTGATTCTTCATAATTGCCTTCCATGACTACAAGCTCATTTGCGCCGTCACCGTCCGGATCAGCTTGGCCCGCTTCATAATTGGGCACGTCCAGGTTGGAGGACTCGCTTGTGTATCATCTGCCAATAGCAGCTTATTGTGGCCGGCCAAATCAGTATCACAGCAGCGGGCATTACCTATAGCCGCCGTCAACCCAACGGTAAATCACATTGTCTTTGGGTAACGGAAGTGGTATTTCAGAGGTGAAGGCCAGCTGAGCAGGCCGTTGTCCTCCCGGGCATCCCGGGTAGTGGGGCCGGCATTATGGATCAGCAAAGGAACACCGTCTGTTCGCCTCTTGTCCGATACCACGCCCACGTGGTCGAAAAGCGGGCCGAACACCACGATGTCGCCGCCCTGCCACTGCTTTAAATTTTCCGCATCCCACGGTAATTTCAGTAGTCAGCCGTTCCGCGTATTTTTTAAAAAACGCCTCCTGGTTCGGTACCCGCCGAAAGTCAATATTGGGCTCCGGCGCGCCTTTCACCCGGGGATAATCACCCGGATGCTCCCGTATATCGCGGTCCATCATGTCCTTTAGAGGAAACTGTTCCTTCCTTTACCGTCATGGTAACGCCGTCAAAGTTGTTGACAGTTGTGTATGTTGTAGGTTCCCAGTCAGTTGTCACCGCAGGCCGGCTTGGAGCAGTTTCCGTTACGGTGTTTTCTGTTCCTACCGCTGCATAACTTGAA
>JAQVOX010000077.1 GCA_028702435.1 Desulfotomaculaceae bacterium
CACCGGCTAAAATTTTAGCTTCTTCTAGTTCTTCCTTCAATTCATCGATCAGCGGACCGCTGGTGGCACGGTCTAAATTTTTACGCAAAGTATCGATCTCGACCAGCAGGGTGTCACGCTCTTTTTTTATCCAGTCTACCTGGGCTGAAAGTTCTGTCACTCTTTGTACCGACTCATCATGTTGTATTTCCTTGATCACGCGAAACTGTAAAGCCAGCATAATTCCTAAGACAAGTCCAAATATAACCAGCATCGAGTACGCATTCTTAAAATTCACGATGCATCCCTCCTTTAACCAGGGATTTGCCCTTAAATCAGGTGTATTCCTAGTTACTTAGAATCTTTATATTTCACTACAGGCATACCGGCACAGGACAAATCAATATAATCGACTTTAGCCCCCTGTTTTTTTATTTCCTGAAGAACTAGTGCTAATAAAGCTCCTTTTTCAGCAATCTCTGTAGCCTGTCCCAGACGGCATTGAAATCCTTCCATCGTATACACTTTAATCTGGTGGTCAAGGTCAACATGCACCTCGGATAGTATGCTAAGCGCATCATCCGGCAAACTGCTAATCACCGTCAAGGCATCATCCAGCCGTTCAGCCTTGACCACTTCTCCAGGTGTCGATTGTTCTACAGAAGCACCGGTTATCACCGGTAAACCGGGAGTGCTTACGCCGGCTTTTTGCAAACAGACTCCTTCCTCATCCACTTCAATAAAACCTTCCCCGGTTGATAATAGTCCCAGCGGGCGGCGCTCTTTAATAGTGATTTGCACCGTTGCCGGTAACGCTCTGGTCACCTGTACCTCCTTAATCATGGGCATCAACCTTAAATTTTCTTCCACTGCCGTAAGATTGAGCTTAAAAATATTTATTCCGATACCGATACCGGCAACGGTCCGTATTTTTTCCTCTAATAGAAACTGGTTACCACTAACCAAAACCTGTCGCACTTCAAAAAGCGGTGAGCGCAAAAGGATAAACCCGGTCATTAGAAATATCAAAACCCAAAAAATACTTTCGTATATGTTCCATTTTTTCCTTGTCTTATTATTCCCGATTAAATTAGTCAAAAAATGCTCCCCCGTGACAACGCAAATAGTTTACCCCTGATATAATTATAGCAATCGTTTCTTGCTTATCAAGGTCAACTTGAAGGTTTATTCTCATTTACCACAAAATAACTCTAATAGAAAACGAAACAATTCAAATTACTGCTTTATTAATAAATGTAACTAATTTTGGACCGTTATATAAACACTTTTATTGTTTAATCCGCTATCTATTTTCATGCAGTTATTTTCCGCCTGTCCACAACAAAACTAAAAAGAATCACAATAAAATTGTGATCTTCAAGGTTTCTTGTATCCAATTTAAAAACCAAATTTTCTTTGCCGGGCATTTGAATTAACTCTGGACTCGAATTATTCTACCCCCAAGGGCATTATATTTTGTTTCCGAGCGGTCGTATCCACGGTCGATGTGTTGCACATTCTCCAATACGCTCCCACCTTCTGCTGACAAGGCTGCTAAAATTAACGATGCTCCTGCCCGGAGATCACTAGCTTCAACACAGGCCCCGCTTAGTCTGTCGACCCCCTTGACAATTGCCGTCCTGCCCTCAACCTTAATATCGGCGCCCATCCTCCGGAGTTCTCCGACATGTTTAAACCTGTTTTCAAATATAGTTTCCGTAATCACACTGGTACCTTCCGCCAGGCTTAACAGAGCCATCATTTGTGGTTGCATATCAGTTGGAAAGCCCGGGTAAGGCATTGTCTTGATGTCTACCGCCTTGACCCTGCCATTTCCCAATACTCTCACATAGCCATTGCCAACTGTAACGTTGACGCCTGCCTCGCGCAGCTTCGCCAACAAGGGATCCAGGTGCTCCGGGATTACATTTACTATGGTCACATCACCACCGGTGATGGCAGCGGCCACCATATATGTTCCGACCTCAATCCGGTCAGGAATGATCGTATGCTCTGCCGGCCTGAGTTCTTCCGGACGCACACCTTCAATTTTAATAGTATCTGTTCCCGCGCCCCGCACATGACCACCAATACTGTTGAGATAATTTTGCAAATTCACTAACTCCGGCTCTTTAGCAACATTCCGGATTATTGTCACCCCGTCGGCCAGTACCGCCGCCATCATTAAATTTTCTGTAGCGCCGACGCTGGGCAGGTCCAGGTGAATCTCTGCGCCGGTCAGTCTATTCGCTTCAGCAATAATATAGCCCGATTTTTCTTGGATCGTGGCGCCAAGCAACTGTAAACCCTTTAGGTGGAGATTCATCGGCCGGCTTCCAATTTGACAGCCACCCGGATAAGCGATTTTAACATAGCCGAATCTACCCAGCAAAGAACCTAGCACTAGATTGGACGCGCGCATGCGGCGCATTAAATCTTCGGAAATCTCGACGGGCTGAATATTTGAGCTGTCGACCTCAATGATGTCTCGGTCAAAGTTAACTTTGGCGCCGAGATGGACCAGCAAGTCGTTCATAACTAATACATCTACCAATCTCGGAACTTCCCTGATTACGCTCTTACCTGCGTTTAAAATGGAGGCCGCCAACACCGGCAATGTGGCGTTTTTTGAACCGCTAGCGCGAATAGTCCCCTTCAAGCGGCTGCTACCTGCAATCATAAACTTTTGCATTTAAGTCACCTCCGCTTATTCATGGCCGGCAAACTTCACTTCAAGCTGGAGCTCCACGCCAAACCGGCTAGATATTGTTTCTTTAACCCGGTCGATTAAATCTAGGACATCCCTGGCTGTAGCTGAACCCAGGTTAATGATAAAATTAGCATGAAGTGGCGAAATCTGAGCATCTCCTGCCCGTAATCCCTTTAAACCTGCCGCTTCAATCAGACGCCCGGCAGAATCCCCACACGGGTTTTTAAAAACACTTCCTGCATTCGGGTAGGCTAGCGGCTGCGTAGTTCTGCGCCTGTTAAGAAAGCTATTCATTTCTTTCCTAATTTGCTCTTTTCCCCTGGGGTAGCAGGTAAAGGCAACCTCAACCACAATAGCTGATTCTGATTGTAATATACTGCTACGATAACCAAAGTTCATTTCTTCATTGCTTTTATAGTCATAGTTACCATTCAGGTCCAAAACTAATACCTTTTGCACCAATGCGCTCATGGATGAACCATTGGAGCCGGCGTTCATGAACACTGCTCCCCCGATATTACCAGGAATACCGGCTAAAAATTCAAAACCTCCCAACCCCGCATCTCCAGCCGCTGCTACTACCCGCGCCAGTCTGGCGCCGGCCTCTGCTTTGATTTCATTATCAACAATAGATAACCGGTCCAAACCACGGCCTACTTTGACCACAATCCCCTTGATCCCGCTGTCGGATATTAAGAGGTTTGAGCCGGCCCCAATAACGCTCAAAGGAACTTCCCGATTGCGGCTATAATCAACAATAGTATGGAGTTCCTGACGATTCACCGGTTCTACAAAAACATCTGCGGGCCCGCCAATACGCCAGGTAGTATGTTTTTTCATTGGTTCACCAACCCGCACCCGGCCGGGTAACAGTGCACTTAATTCGCTGTAAATGGCTAAATTAGCCAATATCATGACTCTCCTTTAGTCTTTTAACCAGTTCAACTCCTGCATTCCATATATCACCGGCACCGAAAGTGAGTATTAGATCACCTGGCCGGGCTGTTTTAGCCAGATAATCCACTATTTCTTTTCTGGTAGGTAAATAAATTACCTCGCAGTCAACGTTTTTTTCAATCTCTGAAACGATATTTCTGGCACTTACCCCCTTAATCGGCTGTTCTCCAGCGCTGTAAATATCACTGACGATAATGACATCCGCGTCGTTAAAAGCGGCGCCAAAGCGTTCGGCAAGAAATAAAGTCCTGGTGTAGCGGTGCGGTTGAAAGACACTCACCACCCGGCCCTTCTTCAGCTGCCGGGCTGCCTTTAAAGTTGCTTTTATTTCTGAAGGATGATGGGCATAGTCATCAATAACCTTAATACCATTTACTTCACCCAGGAACTGGAACCTGCGCCCCGCACCCTTGAACTTTTTTAATGCTGCTGCGATTCCATTAAAGGGGATACCAACAACCATCCCTACCACAACGACAGCAAGGGCATTGGAAAGATTGTGCAGGCCAGGGACACTCAATTCAAGACAGCCCAAATATTCTTCTTTATAGTAAACGTCTCCGGCAGTAGTTAAGTCACTGAGTCGAAGATTGCGTAAGGTGTAATCGGCTTTTTGCTGTCCAAGAGCATAAGTCTGAAAAGGCCGGTCATAATCTAGCAAGAGTTGTTTTATTATTGGGTTATCAAGACACACTACTGCTAGTCCTTCGTCCGGCACCTTAGCCATAAATTTTTGGAAGGCGGCTATTATATTTTCAATATTTTTATAGTAGTCTAAATGATCGTCCTCAATATTGGTAATGACTTCTATAAAAGGAGCAAGCTTGAGAAACGAACCATCACTTTCATCAGCTTCTGCAAGCAAATATTCACCTCTGCCCAATTTAGCATTACCACCGATTTCTGTCAGTTCACCTCCGATAATTACGGTGGGGTCCAAACCGTTCATTTCAAATACCAGGGCCATCATTGAAGTCGTGGTGGTTTTTCCATGTGTCCCGGCGATGGCGATACCCTTTTGTCTGCTCATTAGCCATGCCAGCATTTCACCACGGTGGATTACAGGCAGGCCTTTCTCTTTTGCAGCCACCAGTTCGACATTAGTGGGTGGAATGGCTGTTGAGGATACAACTAGATCAGCTCCCCCTAGGTTTACCTCAACATGTCCGGCATAGCAAGTCACCCCAAGTGCTTCCAGCCTTTTGGTTACATCCGTAGTATTTAGGTCTGAACCGGTAACCTTATAACCTAGCTCCTGCAAAATGCCGGCAATACCGTTCATACCGGAACCACCGATTCCGATAAAATGAACATGCTGCGTTTTTTGCACTAAACCCATCTACCTTTCTATATATAGTTCCAACATATTCCCGGCCCAAGTCCGTTTGCAAATTGGCGTCAGCGACATATGTGTTATTTATTATAATGTGATTCCGCCTAGCTACCAGCCTGGTTTTTCATTGGCTTATTATTACAACTTGTTGTAACGATATAACCAGCTCCTTCCGCCTGAACCAATGCCCTTATCAATGCTTTGGACGCTTAAAATATAAAATATATTATGCATATTTTAAAAAAACGTTACATTCATAAGCGGCTTGTCCAATTTTAGATTGGTAAACACTATTAAATTATGTATAAGTTCTACACTGAGATAAACTTTTTTAAATGTCATCGTCTTTTATCTTTTATTAACTCATCAACACAATCCATTATATCTTCGAGGGCATGTTTTTTGCCCATCCTTTTGCTGGCAGCGCCCATTGACAATAACCTGTCCCGGTCACCAATCAGCTCGGTTACCATATTGCCAAGCACCTCTCCACTCAAATCGCGATCCAGCACTACTAACGACGCCTTTTCTTTTTCCAGAGCGCGGGCGTTAAACTCCTGGTGATTTTCCGAAGCGTAGGGGTATGGGATTAGAATTGAAGGAATCCCAAGAATAGTTAATTCAGCCAGAGTGGCCGCACCGGCACGGCTGATCACCAGATCAGCTGCCGCCAGGGCATCCTGCATGTTATATAGATAAGACGCAGTGGTAACATTTCTAATGTCACCCAAATTTATTCCTGAAGCGGCGCAGCTATTTTGGAAATCCAGGTGTCCCAGCTTACCGGTAACGTGCAATATATTCAACCGCGGGTCATTCGCGAAAAGCTTTATTACCTGTACCATTGCTTCATTAAGAGTATACGCCCCCCGGCTGCCGCCAAATGATAATAATAAAAGACCATGGCCTGGTAAACCTAGTTTTTTGATGGCATTTTCCCGCTCTGCCGTCAAAATTTCCGGCCGCACGGGAAGCCCGGTCAGCCTTACATTTTCACGACGCGGAAAATACTGCATGGAGTCGGCAAAAGTAACGGCTACCCGCCCGGCAAAGCGCGACAGAATCCGGTTGGTTACACCGGGAAATGCATTCTGCTCATGGATTAGGGTGGGAATCTGACACAAAGCGGCCGCCAGTACCACCGGACCGCAGACATACCCACCGGTTCCGATCGCTAAATCCGGCCGCCAGCTTCTAATGATCCCCAGGGCTTGCAGGAAACCCCGGCCAGCCTGCCACAACACCATCAGATTTCGGAATGATAGTTTTCGTTCCAGCCCGGCCGCCGATATACCTTTAAAAGGCAGCCCCGCTTTGGGAACAATATCCGCCTCCATCCCGCAGGCGGTACCTATATAAAGGATTTTTGCACCAGGATACCTGTCTTTTAATCCCCTGGCTAGCGCCAGGGCGGGGTAAATATGCCCACCGGTGCCGCCACCGGCTACTACAAAGCGCAAAGAGCTCACCTCATTTTTCATCGGGCGGCCGTAAAGCGAGATATATTCAGCAGCACTCCCACTCCAATCATCGTAAGAAGCAAAGATGTGCCGCCGTAGCTGATAAAAGGCAAAGTAATACCGGTTACCGGTAAGGATCCGGTAACGCCACCAATGTTAATCACTGCCTGGATACCAACCCAAGCTGTAATTCCAGTAGCCAATAAACTAGCAAAAGGGTCGGTAGAAGTAACCGCAATTTTTAAGCCTCTCCAAATAAAAAGGGCAAAAAGTAAAATTACCAGTGAAGCACCGATAAATCCTAATTCCTCTCCGATAATAGCAAAGATAAAGTCGGTGTGGTTCTCGGGAAGATAGAGGAACTTCTGCTTGCTTTGTCCCAAGCCCAGTCCGAACAGACCGCCGGAGCCGATAGCGTAAAGACCCTGAATCGTATGAAAGCCGGTATCCAGCGGATCGGCCCAGGGGTCCAAGAAAGCCAAGAAGCGTCTCATGCGGTATGGTTCCAAAGCTATAGCAAACCCTATTGCCACTATACCGGCTACTGCCATACTACCTAGGTGGGCCATCCTGGCGCCGGCAGCAAAGAGCATGATCAAGACAATGCATGCTAAGGACATGGCCGTCCCTAGATCAGGCTGCAATAAGATCAATCCGGCGGCCAACACCATTACAATCAGGTAAGGTAAAATTCCATTAAAGTTATTAATCCGACCTTTTTGCTGGGACAAACCATAGGCGGTAAAAATAATTATGCAAAGCTTTACTAGCTCCGCCGGAGCAAATCTCAGCAGACCTAAATCAATCCAGCGCCGCGCATCGTTGACCTCCCGGCCAATGCCTGGAATTAAAACCATGACCAACAGCACAAAAGCAATAATTATAATCGGGAGGATATAACGTTTAAGCCGCCAGTAATCATATCGCACCATAATGAACATGGCTACCAAGCCAAGTAGCGCCCAGGCTAACTGTTGCTTAAAATAGTGAAAGCTGTCATTATAGTTGACCATGGTGCTATACTCACTAGCGCTGAAAACCATGACAACACCAAGACTCAACAAGCTCATCACGATTAAAAAAAGTACAAAGTCAGGGGACTTCTTTTTTTGTCGCATGGTTTTAGCTTACCCTCCTTTTATAATCACCAGCAAGCTCAGGTAATATTTAAAAATCGCATTTAGAAACCCAGGACAATTTTTTTAAAAAGTTCACCACGCTCTTCGTAATTATTAAACATATCCCAGCTCGCGCATGCCGGGGATAAAAGGACCACATCACCGGTACGGGCAGCCTTGTGGGCCAAAAACACCGCTTCTTTAAAGTCACCGGCATAGATAATGCTATTGAACCCCCCGGCTTTAGCAGCATCAGCAATTTGCCCGGCGCACTGTCCAAGGACGACCAGGACCCTAACCCTCTCCATTATCTTTTCGGCAAACTCAGTAAAGTCGTTTCCTTTATTTTTACCGCCGGCGATCAGTACGATCGGCTGCTCATATGCTTCCAGTGCTCTAATTGAGGAAGCGGGATTGGTTCCTTTGGAATCGTTAATGTACCGGACTCCGTTGATTTCTGTAACAAATTCCAGCCGGTGGGCGACTCCTTTAAATTTCCGCAAAGCGCCGGCTATAGCATCACCGGCAATTCCCATCATCTTTGCAGCAGCAACAGCGGCTAGAGCATTTTCGAGATTATGCGCGCCAGGGATACCCAACTCATGTACACCGCATATATTCTCTGGTTTCCCGTCTAAATTTGCGACAATATTTCCTTCCTTGACATATACACCAGCCTCTAATTCCGCATGTCTGCTGAAAAAGACAATTCTGCCGCGTGATTTGCCGGCCAAAATGGCAGTCGGTGGATCATCATAGTTCAACACAGTAGCATCGTCTGGCTCCTGGTTGGCAAATATTCTTGTTTTGGCCGCAATATAGTTACCCATATTTCCATGGCGATCTAGGTGGTCGGGGGTGACGTTCAAAACCATTGCCACCTTGGGTTTAAATGCTCTGGTAGTTTCCAGTTGAAAGCTGGAAACCTCAGCTACAACCACACCTTTTTGATTATACCGCTCTATTTCCGTGACCAAAGGAAGACCAATATTACCGCCAACCAACGTATTTTTGCCGGCGGCTTGAAAAATAGCGCCGGTAAGGTTGGTGGTAGTGGTCTTACCATTCGTTCCAGTGATGGCCACTATCGGAGCCCTGGAAAAATGATAGGCCAGTTCAAGTTCTCCGGTGATCGGTATCCCGTTTATTATAGAATCCCTAGCCGGATCTGCTGTGAGCGGCACTCCGGGGCTCATCACCACCAGATCAAAACTTCCCCGCTTAACCTTCGGGTAACCGCCCAGAGCCAGCTTGACCCCTGCTGTAGTTAATTGTTCCAGTGCAGCTTCCTGCCCGGTTAAATTTTTAGAGTCTGTTAAAACAGCAGCAGCCCCTTTTCCCACCAGAAAGCGGGAAACAGCAATCCCGCTCAGGCCTGCACCGACAACCAGAACCTTTTTGCCTGCAAGCTCCATTAGCCCTAAAAACCTACCTTTCCAAGCTGTAATACAATCTCTTATTAGCTAGATTACCAATGTCCCAGCCCGTATAAACCGGCCAACCCAATTAAAACGAATACCAGAGTGGC
>JAQVOX010000078.1 GCA_028702435.1 Desulfotomaculaceae bacterium
TTTCTTTGGGGGGGTTATTATTTTGCAAATTGGTGCTGCCGAATGCGTAAAAAACAAATCTAGGCATAAAAAAAGGAACCCTGGCCGCTACCATAATTAAACACTAACTTTCACTTTATTATTGTATAATGGTAGAATCATAATTAAGTTCTATATCAAAGTTGCTCAAAGGAAGGTAACTTATGTCTGAAGAAAATAAAAATATTACCAGGTTAGATTTGGATGGTAAAGAACTCATTCTGATTGGCACAGCCCACGTATCAAAGCACAGCGCAGAACAGGTGAAGGAGGTTATTGAATCCGAAAAGCCGGACTCTGTTTGTATAGAATTAGACGAGCAAAGATTTCAAACAATAACAGAGGGTAATAAATGGAAGGATACCGATATTTTTAAGATTATTAAAGAAAAGAAATCTACCTTGCTTTTAGTAAATCTGGTAATGGCATCCTTTCAAAAACGCATAGCCAAGCAGTTTGGTATTAATGCCGGGCAAGAAATGATTCAAGGGATTGAGTCAGCAAAAGTAATTGGCGCTAACCTGGTACTAGCCGATCGAAATATTCAAACGACCTTTTCCCGTATTTGGCATGGTATAGGGTTTTGGGGTAAAATTAAACTTATTGTCGAGATTATTTTTAGTATTTTCAGTGATGAAAATATTACTGAAGAGGAACTAGAAAAATTGAAGTCTCAAGATATGCTTAACTCAGTACTCAATGATTTAACGGCATCCTTTCCAAAATTGAAACGCCCTTTAGTTGATGAGCGTGATCAATATCTAGCACAAAAAATCAAAGAAGCCCCGGGTACCAAAGTTGTGGCTGTTTTAGGGGCTGCACATATTCCCGGCGTTAAAGAAGAAATTTACAAGGAGCATGATCTACTTGCATTATCTCAGCTTCCTAGCGGCTCTAAGGCTCCAATAATTATTGGGTGGGCCATTCCAATTTTCATCCTTGCCCTAATAGCCTATACTTTTATTGCCAATCCTGCAGCGGGAGTACAGCAGTCGATAAACTGGATACTATGGACTGGAGCTTTTGCGGCACTTGGTACTGCGCTTGCTTTCGGACACCCGCTTTCCATTCTTACGGCCTTTGTTGTCGCTCCGATAACTACCTTGCATCCCTTGCTTGCAGCAGGGTGGTTTGCCGGACTAGCTCAAGCCTATATCCGGCGACCGAGTGTAAGAGAATTTGAAAATCTGAGCGAGGATATTTTTAGCCTTAAAGGTTTCTGGGGTAATAAGATCACCAGAATTCTACTAATAGTTTCTTTGGCAAACTTGGGAGCCACTGTAGGAACCGTGATCGGCGGAGCAGATGTAGTACGTTTATTTATCGAAAATTTGTAAGAGTATCATGTAGTGCACGAACATATAACATCGTCCAGTGAGTAACTGCTTACTAGACGATGTTATCAAATTCAATGCAAATGGAGAAATATTGATGGCGCAAAAACAAAAGGCGATCCTCGCAGGTGCAAATTTCAACAATAAACACCACTTTTCAGATTCAATGAAGGAATTGTTTTATTTAGCCGATGCTTGTGATATAGAGGTAGTTGGCGCGATTACCCAAAAATTGCAGCGTGAGGATACAGTGTACTATATGGGTAAGGGAAAGATTCAAGAAGTCTTGTCTTTACTTGACCAGAATGATGCCGCTATGGTTATTTTTAATGATGAGTTATCCCCTTCCCAGATTCGTAATTTAGAGGCAGTTTTACAGTGTAGGATAATAGACCGGACAGTTTTGATTTTAGATATTTTTGCGCAAAGGGCTAAAACGAGAGAAGCCAAACTGCAGGTGGAAATAGCAAAATTACAGTATATGTTACCAAGGTTAATTGGTCTAAGAGCATCGTTAAGTCGTCAGGGGGGAGGAGCCGGGCTTAGAAACAGGGGTTTCGGGGAAACGAAACTGGAGCTAGACCGTAGAAAGATTTTAGACAAAATTAGTCGACTGCATAGAGAACTAGAAAAACTGGTAGTTCAACGTCAAAGCCAACGGAAAAAACGTGAAAAGACACAAATACCTGTAGTTGCTTTAGTAGGATATACAAATTCAGGTAAGTCAACTATTATGAATGCCATGATTGATTTGTATCATTCATCAGATGATAAGCAAGTGTTTGTAAAGGATATGTTGTTCGCTACATTGGAGACCTCTGTTAGACACATTAAATTCCCGGATAATAAATCCTTTTTATTAACCGACACGGTAGGGTTTATCAGTAAATTACCTCACCAGCTTATAAAAGCATTTCGCTCAACTTTAGAAGAAGTTACAGAAGCTGATATGATGATTCACGTTGTTGATTATTCAAACCCTAATTATGAACAACAGATTGAAGTAACAAAGGCGACATTGAAAGAGTTAGGTGCGGATAATATTCCTATTATTTATGCCTATAATAAAATAGATTTAGTAGATGGTGAAATCTTAGACATTGAAAGAGATTGCGTATACATTTCTGCTAAGAATAAAGCCGGAATATATCAGTTAACCAATGCAATTCGCCAAAAAATTTTCACTCATTATATTAATTGTGAGCTATTAATTCCATATGATAAAGGAAATATAGTATCTTATCTTAAGGATAATGCAAATATCAAATCAGCTGCATATAACAGTGATGGAATATTGATATCCATGGAATGTAGGGAAGCTGATTATAAAAGGTATCAAGGATATGTAAACTAAATCGATAGGGGGATGCACATCTCCCCATGATTTTACACAAATGGTAAGACTTACCCAAACAAGAGATGGCCAATTATCACAAAACTTATTACGTTCTCTGCTCCTAAATCACTAAAGCCGCCCTAGAGAACGTATTTAGATCCTAATTAAATACTCTTTTTTATTTCGTCAACAATTATTTCAACATCAACAATTTCACCGCCGGAATATACCTTTTTACATTCTAGCCTATATTCGGGAATTACTTCTGTCGCTTCCTTAACCCTGAATAAAGGGGACAGCGCTATGTATTCAATCACATTTTTAGATAATTTATATTCTGCTCTCATGATTATGGTATTTGCAAACAGCTTAAGCAAATCTTCATTGTTATTACCACGAATCACATCCCTAGGAATTTTAAACTTACCAATCCTATTTATTAGCTTGCTCACAGATAAAACCTCACTTTGATTTATTCTATTTCTTCGAGTGATGCTGTGGATGAAACTTTATCTTGCCTGTCCACTCAACACGAATACCCTCAACCCTCCAAATAACTCTAAAGCTCCGTATGTTTTAATATACTTACTACAAAATCATACAATTATATATTTCCATGCATTTGTGTAGTATCCTCCTTCCCTCTTAATTTATAATCAGGTAATTGCGCTATGGTGCATCTTTACCACGAATAGTTAATAAAGGCCTGATTATAAAAAGATAATCAGGTGCTAAAAAAACCGCTTACGGAAAAAGCCTGGAAGCGGTTTTTGGCTTTGCCACTCTCAGGCCGCCGGGCACCTTAGCCTCGGCAGCTTAAATATTGATGGAAAAGGAAAAAATAACAAAATAGAACGAAAAGATATGGCTATTTTTTCTATAAGGTAGTATGTATTTAAGGTAAATTAAAGGTTGGTTGTTATATAATTAACATAAAATATGTATAGTTACAATTGACAACCTTGCATTGTATTTCACATAGTGACTATGAAGCCTGATCATTGGAGAAAAAGGAGCTGAAAGAAAATAAAAAAGGAGTTTTTCACAAGGTCGAATTAAAATAAATATACGAGCTTTCCAGCAATTACTTTAGCTTTAGGGTATCGATGTAGTAATAAAGTAAAGGGGATGTGTAGTGATGAAAAAAGATGTGCGCTATACCATTATAATTCCGGTCTTCAACGAAGAGGCCGTGGTAGAGGAAACCCATCGCCGGCTGACCTCGGTGATGAAAATGACTGGTGAGCCCTATGAATTACTGTTTGTCAATGACGGTAGCCGCGACCGGACGGCTGAAATAGTTCAAGTTTTGGTCGCAGCGGACCAAAGTGTGCGGTTTCTCGACTTCTCACGCAATTTCGGGCATCAAATAGCGATTACTGCCGGTATGGACTATGCCCGCGGGGACGCAATTGTGATTATCGACGCTGATTTACAGGACCCGCCCGAGGTAATCCCGCAAATGATTGCCAAGTGGAAAGAAGGCTATGAAGTCGTCTACGCTAAGCGCTCGCATCGGAAAGGGGAGACATGGTTCAAAAAACGGACCGCTTCTTTATTCTACCGCACTCTGAGCGCGCTGACAGAAGTAGACATTCCGCTTGATACCGGTGATTTTCGTCTGATCGACCGGAACGTGTGTGACGCCATGCGCGGTATCCGGGAAAAAAACCGCTTTGTCCGCGGCCTGGTTAGCTGGGTCGGCTTTCGCACCACAGCGGTCGAGTATGTCCGTGATGAGCGTTTTGCTGGAGAAACGAAGTACCCGTTGAAGAAAATGCTTCGCTTCGCGCTGGACGGTATTACCTCTTTTTCCTATAAGCCACTGAAGTTGGCCACTTATCTTGGCTTGGCGATCTCGTTCGCCAGTTTGGTCTACTTGGCTGTTTTTTTAATACAAAATTTGTTTGCCGCCACTACTGTTGTCGCCTGGGCACCTTTTATGGCCGGCCTATTGCTGCTAAACGGGGTAACCCTGATCATTCTGGGGATCCTCGGCGAGTATATCGGCAGGATTTATGATGAAACGAAAAATCGGCCGCTGTATATTCTCCGGAACCGGGATCAACTTGAAAACGTAAATTATGATCATGAAGTTAAACCCTCCTGAGTCGATGGTGCTTGGGTGGGGTCCGCCCCAGGAAGAGTATGTTGTTTCCAGGAAATTTTTAAAGCCCTCGTGATATTAAATCACGGGGCTTAATTTATGCTCAGTCATAACAGTAGTCGTTCTGAAGATAAAGTTCTTAAATTTTCCACGTGATTAATTTGCTACCTACTGTTACTACTTCTACTGCAGCTGTTGAAATTTTTTTTGGCGACTCATATTCCGTTTCATCGTCATCCTTTTCAGCCTGGAAATTTGCAAGCAGCTCATCTAGCTCTGAGCCAGCTATCGTCAAAGTCCCCGGCTCTTCAAAATTCGTTATCTTATTACTTGGCTCGGTGTCGGGGTCAGTGTACACAGCTGCTTTTGGCGGAGTATCCAGGTCAGGGTTCGGTACTGAATTCTGAGTACCTTCCTCAATAGATTTTTCTTCCGGCAAGTAGGTGGTTGTGAAATAAAGTAAGTGATACCCGTTTTCTTTGCGGGCGAAGGTAATTGGCAATACTGTTTTGGCATTGGTTTGCCATGCTTGAGGGTGTAGTTTGATGTTTCTGGTGATCTCCGGGCAGGTCAAAATGCTGACCTTATCCATATCGGAAAAATTACCTGCAGGTAGATAGAAAATTTCTCTGCCTTCATGCCAAAAGGCAGCAAGTTCCTCATCCCAGGGTATTAAAACCGGGGAAAGCTTTATTTCACTGTTTTCTGGCCGGTTAATTTGCGGTTGCCAGAAAACCGAATTTCCCCGGTAGTTTAGTCTGAATTTGTTTGCCTTTGCGGATGCCCACAGGATATGTGGTTTATTGTTAAGATCAACAGCTATTGCCGGTATGCCGCAATTGCCGTTATTGTTGATCAGGGGCAGGGGTTGTTCCCACTGGTTGTCTTTAAAATTATAAAAGCTATAACATAGTTGAAAATACTGACCGTCAAAGTAACGTTGGATTAAGTGCAGGTTACCTTGAGCATCACTGTCTACAGCGCCGCATAAAAAAGAAACATATTTTGCCGAATAACCTTTTCCATTGCTCATATCCAGGCAAAGATCCGAAGCGAAAGGGACATCAAAATGGGTTCTGGCAAACTGGTACTCCCTGGGATGGATAAGATAGTGTTTCATGGACCACGCATTTGTAGTTTTTCTAAACCCACAGACAATATTGACGATGCCCGGTTGATTGACGTGCACGATGGGAAAAAAAGGCTGTCCACTTCTGGTATCAAGCGGCAGGATGTTTGTTGACCAGTGACCTTCCTGCCATTGTAGGTAGGTTAGCTGGTTGAATTTTCTAATAGCGCAAAGGTGAATACCATTATTGTTGTCAAGGGCTACAGAAAAAGGGCCGGTGACTTCATTGGCCAGGGTAGATGGGTTGGACCACGTCTCTCCCGAATCCTCAGATATGCCACATTTTATTAAGCCCTCCGGGGTCAGATAAAAAAGCCATAGGGTACCGGCTGCGTCCCGGAGCAGGTGATGAATAAGCATGAAATTATTCTGTGATGACACTATATAACCAGTTGAAACATCCATGAAAATTCCCTCCCAATAATTATGATTTTATAGCTATACAATAGCTTCACAGCTTTTTTCGGGATAATCGTATGACTTCCATGTCGTGCATGCTCCGTTATAGATATTTACACACTCAGCATCTTTCATGACGAAACAAATAATAACTGGGCGGCAGTCAATACATTCACCTACCGTATTCTTGCCAAGGTTACTAAATGTTTCTTGCACAATACAATTCAACTCACTGACTATTATATTTATATTTTCCCCTTTTATTTCAGCAGCTGTCTTTACAGAAATATTGTTGTTTAACTTATTGAGAGTATTATTTATAATGCTTTTCACTTCACCAGTGATTACCTTCATATCATCCTGGTGTAATTCGTTAATTGTAGCCTTGATTATCTCCATTGCCTCGATAGTATTTTTAAGCATTAAATATCCCCTTTTTTTAAAAACAACTTGTTTCATAATAAAAGGTATTGTATTGTATGGAAAAATATGTTTGGAAAAGGTTTGTTAGAAAAAAAGCCGGTAAAACCGGCAGTAAAGTGTAAATATGAATTTTATTAGCGATGATCGTTTTCCGGGCAGCATTTACCGGGATTCCAGTCTTCGCAGGCTCCGTTAAAGATATTTACGCACCTGGCATCTTTGAAGATGAAAAAGACGAAATTGGGGCTTACGCACTCGCACCTTGAGACCATTGCTGAGCGATCCATTTCGCCCATGGCCTCTTTCATGGCATCCATAGTTTCTTTAACCACTTTGGGAAACCTCCTTTAAATAAATCATATTAAAATACTATGCGGAGAGTCAGTGAATAGTGCATTGGGGATAATCTATTTAGTGTTAATAATTTACAATTTTTAGTTCTATTGAATTGTACTGTCAATGATATTTATATCTAATATTTAACATTTACTTTTTGCACCATCATTTGGTATAATAATTGTATAAATTTGTCTAAAAAGAGGGGTGTGAAATTGAAGGCAATTGGCATGGTAAGAAAAATTGATGAACTTGGTCGAATTGTTCTTCCCGCTGAGCTTAGACGTGTCATGGGGATTAGTGAAAAGGAGCCATTGGAAATTTACACTGAAGTCGATAAGATAATCTTGAAGAAATACGAGCCTGCTTGTGTGTTCTGCGGGAGTACCGTTGACGTTCAGATCTATCGCGGTAAAATGGTTTGCCGGGAGTGTGCTGAAGCGGTTTATGAATTTACTAAGGTGGTGTAACGGTTACTTTGGGTTATCCATTACGGACCTAAATATGAGTGTTCTATCGCGCTAATACATATTGGCCACACAGGAGATTTTCACTGTGTGGCTTTTTACTTGTGCGCCACGCATGGCGATTAACTAGACGGCGAAAGTCCGTTAGTAATGGGGTGGGAATCGAACAACGCTGGAACTAAAGTCAACCAAGTAGTACGTGGCTGGACAAATTACTTCTTCAAATTGGCGGACGAAATAAATCTGCTCATTAACCTTGATGAATGGCTGAGAAGTCGCATAAGAATGGTGACTTGGAAACGATGGAAGAAAATCCGAACACGCTTCGCAAACCTGAAGAGTTTAGGGTAAGCGAAGAGCAAGCATGGATGTGGGCGAATACAAGGAGGGCTATTGGCGTACTGCCCATAGCCCTATCCTGACTAAAACTCTGTCTAGCGTGCGATTTAAGCGGATTGGATGTCTTAGTTTTACTGAATATTATTCTGCAAAGTAACGCGTAAACTTTGGAAGCGCCGTATATCGAACGGTGCTGTGGCAGGTCGGTTGGTCAACTAATGGTCAGTCTCCTACCCGATTAAGTCAGCTTTTCGATGGTAATTAGAGCATCAACCCCGGAGGCGAGAATTAGCCCTAATCCTGTCTGCACTAACTGAAGAGTGCCTGGTGAAGTTACTTCAAATACTATACTTCCGGTTAGTATAGTGCCTGCTAGGGTGAGTGAAAATGGTTGAGTGCTGGGATTCGGGTTGGCAGAACCACTAAATTTTAATGTGACTGTTCCAAGTGGAGAAGTAGTTGATGTATATAAATCAAAGCTAACCCTGTAAAAACCGGTTTCGTTAATTCCAAATGTAGTATCGTTTATGACAGTAATTGCTGTTCCAAATTGGACTCCCGGAGTATTGAAAGGTACGGGTGTGTTAAATCCGATTATGGTGACAGCAGGACTGGGGCAAAAATTGGTTCTGCTCAAAAAGGCTGACAAACCTTTTGGCGGGCCGGTAGCACCTGTAGCACCTGTAGCGCCTGTAGCGCCTGTAGCGCCGGTAGCACCTGTAGCACCCGTAGGGCCAGTGGGACCAGTAGGGCAAGTAGGGCAAACGCCTGTTGCACCGGTAGCGCCCGTAGCGCCTGTAGCGCCGGTAGCGCCTGTAGCGCCGGTAGTGCCTGTA
>JAQVOX010000079.1 GCA_028702435.1 Desulfotomaculaceae bacterium
CTTAAAATTTGTTGAAAAATTAGCCTCCCTTCTTATAATGAATTGTCAAACTAAAAGTATCTTTCGACAAAAGGAAGGAAAATCCTGCATCAATTTCATGTATGGAGGAAAAAATGAAGGCGGGCGGGACCCCGGGGAAATCCCAGTGAAGTTTTTTGAATATAAATAACCCTTGATCTGATGATCAAGGGACTGGACTAACCCAAAGCGTTTTATGTATTATGCATAAGCGACTGCGGGCGGGCTGGTGTAATTGTAATATCGAGCGCTTTTTTAGCACCGTCAATTTATGATTATGATCTGCATGCCTTTCCAAGGCATGGATGTTAGCGGGCATTAAACTGGTTGAATAATGCTTTCCTTATTTAGCTAGAGTGCTGAGAACGTTTTTTATTCTTTCTTCTAGCTCAAATAAATCAAAAGGCTTCTTTAAAAAACATTCTATTTGTCCCGTTTCAATGGCGCACCACACCTGACTCATTTCAGAATACGCCGTCATCATGATCACGGGTACACCAGGCGCTAGCTTGTGTATTTCAGCTAGGGTCTCCAGACCGCTTAGCTTGGGCATTTTAACATCTAATAGAATAAGCTCCGGTATTAAATCACGCACCTGATTAATCGCTTCAGCACCGCTTGCGGCCGTTTCCACCTTGTATCCACTACCGGTTAGCGCCTCTGTTAGTAAAAGGCGAATGCCAGGATTATCGTCTACAACCAAGATGTGAGGAGCAGCTTTACCCACATTTAACTCCTTATGTTCTGGGAATGTAATATTCATTCTCTCCCTTTCGTTATATTTGTGTAATATGAAGCTACCATTATTTACAATGAAAATCAAGTAAATATTTTACACATTTTATGGAAGACGATAGATAAACCCCTTAAGCTAGCCAAGTTATAATGAAAGGATATCATACTATTTGGTCGAATAATTAATAAGCCGGACAAATGACAAATATTACAGGAAAGGATTTTTGACATGGATAAGATAATTCAATTTTTGGCCAAAAACCCTACGTTTTATTTTGCGACAGTAGAGGGCGATAAGCCAAGAGTAAGGCCCTTCGGATTTTTTATGAAGTATAATGATAAGATATACTTTGGTATGGGGAAACATAAGGCGTCCTACAGACAAGTCGTTGCCAACCCCAACGTGGAAATCTGTACAGCGAGCGCGCAAGGACAATGGATTAGAATTAAAGGCACTGCTGTATTTGATGAAAGTGAAGAAACGATGGCAAAAGCATTTGAAGTATTGCCCAGGCTAAAACAGACTTACAATGCTGAAAGTGGCTTGACGCTTGCTAATTTTTATCTAAAAGACGGCGAAGCGGAGATTGCCGATATGCAAGGGAATTTTGAAAAAATTAGATTTTAAACGGCTAACTTTCTTGTATCTAAAGAGCCTGCGGTAAATTATACTGTGGCTCTTTTTGCCTGAATATTTCAAATACCTGGTTTGCCCCAAAAGTCACCAGTGATTTGATCGTTCCACTTAAAGATTGACTTAGTACATTTAGGACATTTGTCCGGCCCACCTTGGGAAAATGGGCTGCCGGCGAGTTTCGCAGCGTAAACGCACACATCGAGTTATTATTGTAGAAGGTGGCGTTGCAGGACAGGCGCCTACCAGTGTATAAAATGAACAGGGCTGAGATTCGGCATTATATCTTTGTGTACTGATTAAATCCAGTGCCACCGGTAAACAGTAATAAAGTACTTTCTTTATTACTGTCTTTAATGACTGAATTTTCATTCTGTCGGTATTAACATAGTAATACTATAACTGTGTGATAAATTTTAATCAGTTAAAGTTATTGAGGTGGCGCAAGAAACTGTCAGATAATTCTCGTTGCGATTCCATGGGCTTTGATGCATCAAGCATCACCATTTATTAAAAATTCAGGATTAACTAAAAGGGAAGGAGGCTTAAATAATAGATAATAAAAAAGGGGGAAAGGGATGAATATTGTAGATTTGATTACAAGAAATGCTGAATATTACCCTAATCGTAGAGCAATTATTTGTGGTGACGACGGGCGTGAATTTACCTGGGCGGAGTATAACAAACTAATTAACCAGTTCGGCAATGGCTTAATTAAAATGGGAGTTCAGAAAGGTGACCGGGTGGGTATCTACCCTGCCCAACAGTCCCGAATGGCTTATAGCCTATTTTGGTACAATGAAAATTGGTGCTGTAGCGTTACCATTTAATATTCTTTATAAGACAGGCGAGATAGCTTATATCTTAAGCAATTCCCGCACTAGAGTAGTTTTTGGCGCTTCACAGGAGGTTAAACAAAACCTTTTGAAAATCTTGAGCGAAGTCCCGACAGGGAAAAGATAGTGACTCTGGGGGAACCGGTGGAAGAAACAACTGATTTTCAATCCTTCGTTTCCCCGTGAGGTGGAAGATATTCTTTATCAGAACCCAAAAATTTTGGAATGCGCAATAATTGGTAAGGCTGATTCGGACAGAGGTGAAGTACCGGAGGCGTATGTCGTTTTGAAGACAGGGGAGCAAATGACCGAAGAAGAACTAATCGGCTTTTGTAAACAGAGGATGGCCTCCTATAAAGTACCCCGGTTCGTTAACTTTATTGATGCAATTCCCAAAAGTGCTACCGGTAAGCTTTTAAAACGTAAGTTGAAATAAGACAAGGAGTCGGCGCCTTATGGAATAGGTGCTAAAAATACGGACGGCGGTTTGTTATCTTGTGCGCACACTCGATGCGCCGCCCTCGACATTGAGCTTCTGCAGGCTGTGTTTCCAGGGGATAGCGGGATTGTAACCTAAGCCATAGCAGTCTAACACAGCCTGCCTCTCAAACTAATATATATTCCCTGGCAATGAGTTTACCCAATTTATTTTACAGAATCGTTGCTATTATTCTTCCCAAACCTTTACTTCCTTCATTTTATCTCCTTGCTTTATCTCATCTACATATTCCATTCCTTCTACAACTTTGCCGAATACCGTATGTACTCCGTCAAGATGTGGAAAGGCATCATAACAGATGAAAAACTGGCTCCCACCGGTATCTTTCCCTGCATGAGCCATTGATAATGACCCTCTAAAGTGTTTATTGGGGTTTCCTGCAGTCTCGCATTTGATTGTATAGCCAGGTCCCCCCGTACCATTACCTTTGGGGCACCCTCCTTGTGCTACAAAATCTGGAATAACCCGATGAAATTTTAAACCATTATAAAACCCTGTATTAGCTAATTTTTCGAAGTTCTCTACCGTTCCCGGCGCTTCTTTCTCAAAGAAATCAATGACTATCTTCTTGCCATCTTCTAATTCTATGCTACCTTTTTTCAACTTTGCATATCCTCCTTTATTTAAATAATATATATATTTTACTAAAACAAGTGGAACTTAGCAAATTACATAATTTACGCAAGCTATTAATCCCATTGTATAATATTTCCTGCAAAATAAATATCATAGCTTCTAAGAGACGGCGTTTGCAAAAAATGCAACCTTCACATATGATTTTATTAAAATGAATTTAACAGTCGCTATACCAGTGAAAATATAGAATACGAGTGGTGAAAGCTTATGAGGGGATTAAAGATTGATTTAGAAAAATTTGATTTGCAAGGCTTAGTTAAACATACATTAGAGTTTTTGCGAGATTACCTGCCGCCTAGTTATGCCATTCCCTGGATTTATAACCTAGGAGATAAACCAGTGTATTATAAGAATGAATCTGATCCCGATGCCATAGATAGGGACTATTATAATGAATTGGTAAATGAAGGAAGGCTATTGTATTTTGATTTTAGTGAAAGTAACCTAGGAATGCCCATTATTTGTGCAGATGGTAATGCTTATCTTCTTGGTGAAGAAAATGACCAAGAAAAATATTTTTGTATGAGTGATTCAGAGAACTTGGGTTACTTATTAAAATACCATGATGGCAAGCTAACAATTTGGTCCGCAAGGCATTCTGGGGGAGGCTGTCTGTTTCCGCCACCTTCAATCAATATTGAGGAATACTGTGGGATTTTTGATGAGCCAATGAATAAATTTATTAATAAGTTTATGAAGAAATAATGCCGGAGTCGAACCCGGCATTTCTTATTTCTTATGTATATATTTTCTGCAATCCTATTTATTAACAAAATTAATCAAATTGTGAATATTTCTGTGGATAATTCTGTTAATCATGGCGCCTTAATGGAAGCCAGGCCTTTCCTACTTATATTCCTGGTCAAATGGTGGGGTTACACAAATCTAAAACTGGCGGCGCTGCCCCGTTCAGTGGAATGAACTTCCAACCTGGCGTCGATACGTTCCTTTAGCTCGGGAACATGGGAAATAATGCCGACCAGGCGGCCACCTTTTTGCAGGTCAATTAAGGCCCGCAGGGCAAAATCCAGGGATTCCGGGTCAAGGGTGCCAAAGCCTTCATCGACGAATATCGTATCCAGGTGGATACCTCCGGCATAGGATTGGACCACATCAGTCAGGCCCAGGGCTAGAGAAAGGGAGGCTAAGAAGGTTTCACCTCCGGAAAGGGTTGCTACACCACGGGCAGCGCCGGTGTAGGTGTCAAATACTTCTAACTCCAGCCCCCCGGCCGCGTTGCTGCGGGCCCTATCCAGCGTGCGCTGCAGGTGGTAACGGCCGCGGCTCATCAGCTTCAGCCGGCTCGTGGCGGCGATGGTCACGTCGTCCAATAGCGCACCCAGTACAAACCGCTGGAAGGTCATGCCGTATTTATTCTTTCCGCCGGCTACTTCGGAGAGTCGTCCTAGTACTGCGTACTGCTCTTCCAGTGCCCTTAAGACACGTTCAATTTCCGCTAATTTTTTAAGCCACTCACTTTCCTGGCTGAGCAGGGCCTGCAGCTCGGTCGCGGCAGCCAAGCTGTTCTTCCACAAGGACTCCGCTTCATTGGTGGCCTGGGTAAGCGCGGTCAGGTCCGGCTCACTTAAGCCCGCCGCGGCCAGCTCGGCGCGTTCTAGGCGGTCTTTGGCGGCGCGCAGGTCCTCGTCCAACTGTTTAACCTCCTGCTCCAGGCGCCGGATGGCTTGCGGCGCTTTTTTGCATTCCCTATAAGCGGCCAGGCTGGTGAATCCAGCCCCCGCCAACCGCTCTTCAAATAAACGCTGTGCGTCTTCAGCACGGCTCACTGCAGTTTGTAGTGTCTCCTGGGCCTGAGTGGCTGCCGTGTCCGCCTCGGCAAAGGCTTGTGTCGCTTTTCCCGCATCCTCACTGGCCTGCTTAAAAAACTGCGTCAACCGCTCCCGCTGCAGCCTGGCTTTATTTTGTGCCTGCTGCAGCGACACAGGGTCGCGCAGGCCCTCCGGCAGGGCAGACTCGCGTTCCGCGACCACTGCTTGAACGGCCTCCTGAGCGACTTGTGCTACCTGCACAGCTTTAGTGCAGCGATCCAGCCTCTCAACAGCGGTCTTTTCCTGGACCTTTAGCTCACTGAGCGCGGCGCTGAGGGTGGCAGCAGTTTCCATGGCTCCGGCAGCCTGTCGCCAGAGTTTCCCGGCTTGCAGGGTAGCGGCCATCAGCAGGGCCAGATCAACATTCGCTTTTTCGCCCAGCTCATTTTCCAGGTCTTCAAATTTACCGCCGACTGCCGCCTCCTGGGTAGCGCCGGCAGCTAACTTTTCCCGTAATCCATCGCGGGTCTTTTCGAGGCGTTCCACCTCCCGCTGCTTGGCCAGGAGTGCTTGCTCGGAGGGTAGCGCCACCTCACTATGGGCCGGGGCCGGGTGCTCGGTGGCGCCGCATACCGGGCAGGGGGCGCCGGCCTCCAAGCTTCCGGCCAAAATGGCAGCTTGCCCTTTATATGAGGCTTCTTGCAGGCTTAAAAATTCTTGCCTAACCCTGACATAGCTTTCTTCAGCCTGTGCCAGGGCTTTGCGAACCGGGTCTAGCCGCTGCCGGTAGCCTAGCAGCTCCCGGTGCAGCTCTTTCAGCTTTTGCCTCTTACCGCTGAGAGCTTCCGCTTCTTTAAAAGCGACCTCCAACGCCCCCGCCTGAGCAGCCTGTGCTGTTGCCGCCAACTGAGCTTTTTCCTTATTAGCCAATTCCGTCTGCACATTACTAAGTGCCAGCCTGGCCTGGATTTGCTTTTCCGCCGCTAGGTGCAGCTCTTTTTGGGCTGCAGCCACTTTGGACCGGGCCTCGTCTAATGCCGCTACCTTGCCGGTGAGGTCCTCCAACCGGGCTACCGTGCGGCCGGCCGCCTCTCTGGCCGGCTCCTGTTGTTGCCCGGCAGCTAGTTTCTGATCAGCATCTTTTTTTACTGCCAGCGTTTTTTCCCGCAGCAGTAGCTTATTCTTGAAGTAGTCGGAAGCCGTGTCTGCCTCTTGCTGCCGGATGTTCAGCGAGCTTTCTGCATCTGCCAGGCTAGCCGCTTGGCGGGCCCGGGCCAGTTCTGCGCGGCTAGCGGCGATCGGTTCAGTTTTTATGGCCAGGGCGGTCACAGCCAGCCCTGCTGCCTTTTTCTCCGCTAATTTTTCCTGCGCCTGCCGGCCGGCTGCTAATTGTTCCTGGGCCTTTTTGTATATACTTTCTCTCTTGATTAGTTCCTGTTCTGTTTCACTCACCTGCTCTTGGTGTCGCCGGTACCTTTGGGCCAGGTCTTCCCGGGAATCTGCTTTGGCTTCTTGCAGTATCCAGGCTTTTTGCGCCACAGTATCCTCAATGCGATCTTGAATGTCTTTGGCCGCCTTCTTCAAGGCTTCTTCCAGCCGCCGGTAAAATTCGGTCCGGAAAAGTGTCTCCATAATCACCTGACGATCTTTAGAGCCTGCCGTCAGGAGCTTGCGGAAATCGCCTTGAGGGAGCACGACTACCTGGCGAAACTGGCTGCTTTTAAAACCCAGCAATTTTTCTACAGCTGCGGTTACCTTATTCCAACCGCTGGCCAGGACACTTCCCTCCGCACTGCCGCCAGGTTGGCCGGTGCGCTGCCATAACGTGGCCTCGGCGCTCATGGTCGTGACACCTTCACCCCGCCGCTTAGGACGCTCCTGCTCCGGGCTGCGCTTAATGCGGTAGACTTTACCACCGACCGCAAACTCAAAAGTAATCTCCGTCATGACGGCCGGATTGGCATAATCGCTGCGCATCTGCTTGCCGTCCCGCTCGGCGCCGCTGCTATCACCATAGAGGGCAAAGCAGATGGCGTCTAAAATGGTAGTCTTGCCCGAGCCGGTTGGTCCGTGGATCAAAAAGAAATTCCGGTTGCCCAGTTCGGTAAAGTCAAGCTCCTGCAACCCGGCGTAGGGACCAAAGGCGCTCATTGCTAGTCTTAGCGGCTTCATCTGGAAATCACCTCCCGGTTCTGCCGGTACAGTGCCTCCACTGTTTCGGTGAAGGCTCGGGCCTGCCCATCAGAAAGGGGAGCGCCGGTCACCTGTTCAAAGAATGAGGAAAAAAGGTCTAGCTCGTTCAGGCGGCGGTGGTCTCCGCCCGGCCCGCGTAGCTCCCCGCCCTCAAGCAAATGGGGCCGCTCAATGTGCAAAACATTGGGATACACCTCCCGGAGCTTGCCGATGGCGTCCAGAATGGCGCCCTGGTCGGTCAAAGTGACCATCAGGTAGTCCTCTTTGCTCTCGCCGTTCTGCGGCCCTGCCAGGAGTTCGCTGATACAGCCTTCCAGACAGCGCACTTCCCGCCGTGGGGAAAGGGAAATGGTGTTTAGGACAATTTCCCCGGCGCCGTCCATATCCACCAATGTTACTGATTTCTGGCGGGCTGTTTCCGCGAAGGAGTATTTCAACAGGGATCCGGCATAACGAATATGGTTCCCCCCCACATTCTGTGGTTGGTGGAGGTGCCCCAGGGCCACATAGTGAAAAGGCTGAAAGCAGGAAGCTTCGACCATACCACTGCCACCGATGGAAAGGGGGCGCTCTGATTCGCTCCCTTCACCACCGGCCACAAAGGCATGGGCCAGGGCAACGGCCCGGGCGTCTCGCGGAACAAGGGAGGTAACCTGCCGCACCAGGCATTGCATGGCCCGGTTGTGGTCAATCGCGTCCGGCGCTGCCAGTTTTGCCCTGACTACCGACGGTTCGGCGTAAGGAATCGGGCAGAAGCAAACCGGCCCAGCTGAATCATTAATTATTACCGGTAAATTCGCTTCTCCCGGCTGCCCGGCTATATGCAGGCCCTGGCGAGCCAGCAGGCTGGCGCCAAACTCTAGCCGCTCCGGGCTGTCATGATTGCCGGCGATTAAGATGACGGGGACACGGGCGTCCAGTAAAATGCGTGAGAGCACTTCGTCCAGTAGCCTTACGGCCTCAATCGGGGGCACCGAGCGGTCATAAACGTCTCCGGCGATTAGAACGACTTCCGGCTTTTGATCAATAACCAGCTGGACAAACTGTTCCAGGATGTAGGACTGGTCGTCGGTCAAGTGCACCCCGTGAAAAATTCGTCCCAAATGCCAATCGGAGGTGTGGAGTATCCTCATTTTTCATCCTCCAAGATGTTCAAGATTAGTTAATTTTTAAATAGTGGGCAAAAAATCATTAAGAATAATGTGTACGCCAGGTTATTAATCCTATAAGAGGATTACGACCAGGACCTTATATTTTCCTGCTTGACCAGGAAATCACTTGCGCCTATTTGTGTTCATTGCTTAACTGGTTACCTTCCATGTATATTGAGGTTATTAAACCCTCGGGCCTCCTGCAGACAGCCCGGACTTTATATGAATCCGTGGCCTTAGCCACAGCC
>JAQVOX010000080.1 GCA_028702435.1 Desulfotomaculaceae bacterium
TTGGCCTGAGCTATAGCAGCCTTTACCGGCTCACTGATGCCGATGATGTCGTGAAAGGTATATTTGGCCTGCAAGTGTCTGATCAGTTTCTTGGCTCTGGCCAACTCTTCAGATAACTGCATGATTTCAGAAATATCCTGGATTACCCCGACGCTTCCCCGTAATTTTCCTTCCATCATAACCGGGGCGACATTCACTACTACTTCTCTTTTCATCGGACCCATCTTTATCCTGACTCCACGCACCTGTTGTCTGGTCTGGAGTACTTTTAAATGCATGCTTTCCCCTTCGGTTACCGCCACCGATGCCGGTTTATCAATAACGTCAGCCTCGGTGAGACCGGTAATTTTGGTGTAGGCGGGATTAATCAAAATGCCGTTACCTTTTTCGTTGACTACCGTGACGGCATCATTTGTAGCATATAGGATAGCTTCTAGCCAGGCTCTTTTTTCTTTTAAATCAACAATCTGCTGATTTAGCTTTTTTATTTTAGTAACATTACGAAAAATTGCCACAGCGCCGGTGATTTTTTTATTTACAATAATGGGAAAATGATCGCTGACGACAGTAATATCTCCAAGTTGCAGCAGTTGGTGTAGTTCTGATAACCCGGTTTTTAATACTCTAGGCAAACAGGAGTTGGGGATGGTTTGTGTCACTGGTTTTCCCAGTACGTCAGCAGTTTTAAAACCGGTAATCCTTTCAGCGGCAGGATTGAATACAGTGACTATGCCTACATTGTTTACCGCAAGCATAGCATCAAGAGAAGAATTTAAAATTACTTCAAGTAGAGCTGAATTAGTTGTTTCCGGCAAGGCACTCACCTCTAAAAACTTATATTCGATTTTATCCATGAATAATCCTGCATGAAAAAATAAATGATGAAATTATCTTCATGGTTATAATGACCAGTTAGTGAAGCTGTTATTAATAATCAAATACTAGAAATAAAAGAGGAAGGAGGTAAAGTAATGTGGAAAATATATATTAATATAAATTGACCGGTGAAACGGGGATACTATTTCCCAACGAGGTAAGGGAATTGAGTGAGGGTTGATTTAGATGAAGACTGTTTACGTTTTTGGAGCAGGCGCGTCCGCCGCGGAAGGTGCGCCGGTGCTGCGCGATTTTATTAAAATAGCCTACCAGTATTTTAAAGAAGAGAATTACAGCACAGAGCTGGATATCGTTTGGGAGTTTCTCGAACACTTCCACGGTTCTAAAATTGTCATCAGCCATGCTGAAGATTTGAAAATATTTCCCGGACTGGAAGATATCTTCAACATAGTGGACTGGTCTTTGCTGCAAAACCAGGCATTTTCAATGCGGTTTCCCCGGCCGCGACTGCACGAGCTAAAAACGGCTTTAGTCAAATTGCTCAGTATGACCCTCGACAAGTCTTTGCCCTCCTATAACGGCATGCATCAGTCTTTCGTATCCGGGGTAGTCCGGGGTGGTGAGGAGGAACCTACTTTTATATCTCTCAATTACGATATTGTTCTTGATAATGCCATTCGTGCCACCGGCTATTTGCCGGAATATGGTTTCTACGGCAACCACAGGGATCACTTGGATTATAACCGGGGCATACCGCTTTATAAGCTGCACGGATCACTGAACTGGTCTTATTGTCCCCTATGTGGGGAAATATCGGAACATAATGAAAAAGTGGCGCACCTTTTATTTAAGGATAAACTCACCATTACCTGCTTGAACTGCGGCAGTGATAACTCACAGGCGATTATTATCGCTCCGACTTTATATAAATCTTATGATTTCAACCGGCTGCAAAATATTTGGGACTGCGCGTACATGTCGATCAGCCTGTCCGACCGGCTGGTCTTTATCGGCTACTCCTTAGCCCCTGCTGACACTTCAATTATCGCGACAGTTAAAAGGGCGCTTAATACGGTTGATAAGAAGCGTGAGATAGTGGTAATCAACCCGAGCGAAAAGGCATGCCAACGGTACAGGCAGATATTTGGGAAGGATTGCCGGATCTTGAGTCAAAAGTTTACCGGAGAGCTAGTCTGAAATGAAAATGACAACCCATCGTTTTGCTAAGATTCCGCAGCGGTGGGTTTTTATTTTTCTAATGCCTGCTAAGCCTTCAGCTGGCGCATTATAAAACCAGGCCGGGGGATAATAGTAGTGTGTTTCTTTACCGCATCCTTGTGCCTGAGACAGGTGAAGCAAAGCTGGATCATAAAAAATTACCACTAGTGCTCCGATGCCGGCCGTGAGCGCGGAGCCTTTTGATAATGCCGGTATACCTGTACGAAATGAAGTGGGACGGCTACCCCTGGCCGCCGATCCGCTAACTGAAAAAGATTCAGACATACCAAATTAGTGTCAAAAGAATAACAACAATAATGATAGCACCTTCTCAACAAACTTTAAATATAATGGCACTAGAACCTAACTTTGGGGGTATTTTAACATGATCCCGTATACTTACCGAAACCTGGTTATGGGAGTAGATACAAAAATTCCACTTGATAACGGCAATTATACTGTTTCAATTAATATGGATAATGCTGCTACCACGCCACCCTTTGTCCAGGTCTTACAAGAAATCGTAAATTTTGCCCCGATGTATTCCTCTGTGCATCGCGGTTCGGGTTGTAAATCCAGGTTTTCAACTGATTTATATGAAGCGTCAAGGGTAACCATAGCTAACTTTGTAAAAGCTGATCCCGCTCATGACACGGTTATCTTTGTAAAAAATACGACCGAGGCCATCAATAAGTTGTCTTACCGGCTTTGTAACGGTAATGAGAAAAGCGTAGTATTATCAACTGAGATGGAACACCATTCTAATGATCTGCCCTGGAGAAACAAATTTCGTGTCGATTATGTAGGTGTAGATATTAACGGAAGACTTTCTCTGAACAGCCTGGTTGAAAAACTGGAACAATATCAGGGCGATGTCATTTTAGTAGCGGTAACCGGGGCCTCGAATGTGACCGGGTACCTTAACCCCATTCATGAAATAGCGGAAATAGCCCACAAATATCAGGCAAAAATACTAGTTGACGGCGCCCAAATGGTTCCTCATATTCAGATCGACATGAAGCCTTTTGATTCATCTCAGCATATTGATTACCTGGCCTTTTCCGGCCATAAAATGTATGCGCCCTTTGGGGCTGGAGTATTAATTGGCCCAATAGCTACCTTTAAAAAAGGTGCCCCGGAGTATACCGGAGGCGGTACCGTACGCACTGTAACCAGAAGTAATGTCACCTGGGCTGACCCGCCCCATAAAGAAGAGGCAGGCACACCTAATTTAATGGGAGTACTTGCCCTACAGGCTGCAGCGAAAGTGCTAAATACGGTTGGCATGGAGAATATCAGCAGGCACGAAGTTGATTTATGGAAATACACTGTGAACAGATTAAGAAGCATACCCGGTATTGTGCTGCATTGCGATTTAGATCCCGGCAAGCCGCGGATCGGCATCATTCCCTTCAGCCTAGACGGGATACATCATAGCCTGGTAGCGGATATTATGTCCGGAGAGGCCGGCATTGCGGTGCGCAGCGGTTGTTTTTGTGCTCAGCCATATGTGCGGAAACTGATCAAGCTGGCCCAGGCCCAAACTTGTAAGAAAGATAAACAATCTCGGGATCGCCCGGGTGTGATCAGGATTAGCTACGGCCTATATAATGACTTTCGCGAAATCGATGTTCTAATTCAATCCCTTAGCCGAATTGTGGAAAGAAAAGATTATTATATAAAAAAATATGGGAAGCCATAAAACAATTTGCAGAAAATAGGGCGTGATCAACCCGTGCCTAAAACATTGATGACCTAAAATTGCAAGAAGAGGTGTTTGAAGCTGTAAGAGGGCAGGGAAAACTCCTGGTCTATGTTGCCAAATAGCTAATGTTATTCATAGTACATGAGCAACGCCTGGCCGCAAGCGTCTTCAGGGGTTTCTGAGCATATTTCGTGCACATCATCCTTGTAACACCATTTATCAGAAACCTTATCATAACTTAGTACAAAGTCCTTTTTAACTTTTATTTTGAGTTCATGAAGCAGTCTGCCCAGGCGGGGCAGCCAGACCAGATCGCCCATCTCCCTAAGAGACAGGACGATCTTGCTTCCTTTTTCATGGCGAGGCATAATAGGCTCTATAATTTGTTCTCCCGATTTTCCAAAAACAATAGTCATGTCACCGACCCGAGGCTCCCAGGTCAAATGTTTTGCCAGCTTTTTTGCCATATCAACGCTGAGCAAGTATACAACCTCCCTAGTTTACCGGTTAGTTAACTAGTATTTTATTTCTTCAAATTGCTGTGCCTTCTGAATATAAGTCATATTTAAAAGTCCAATTAAATTATATCATACAATAATGTATATTTGGAGCACTTGCGGCTTTTTAAATATTGTAATCTTTAACGTTAAAGATTAGGGCATAAGCCTGGATTTACTGTGAATTTTTACTACTGCTTGCTTTTCCGGCAATAAAGAATTTGCTCCCGTTTCCATGGTATTTGTGGAAGGAGTTATCACTCGTATGCAGAATTATTATTAGATAATTCCGGCGCCTCAAGGACAAACAGAAGGAGATAAACAAAAGCATGAGTTTTGATAATAGGATTATCTTTGAGCAGCTCTATGACGGGGTTGAAGGGGACAGCGCAAAAAAATGGATGTGAAGTTATGGAGCTAATGGGGATATTTACTACTGCTTTTGTAGTCGGTTTTTCCGGGGCCATGATGCCGGGGCCGCTGCTTACATTTGCGATTGGGGAAAGTGCCCGTCGGGGCTTTATGGTCGGGCCGCTCTTGATACTGGGCCACGGGCTTCTGGAGATAGCGCTGATCCTGGCTATTGCCGGCGGGCTTGCCGGCTTTTTAACCAGGGCTGAAGTATCCGGCACTATCGCTGTAGTGGGAGGTATATTTCTTTTTTATATGGGATATGGCATGGTGAAAGACTCCTTGAAGGGGAAAGTATCTTTAGATATGCCGGATTCTAAAAAAAACGGCGCTACTTTTTTTGGAAGGGAATCCGACCGAAAAACCAACTTTCCGGAAAATATAGCCGCAATTAAGAGAGGATGGATCTATCTGGTTGTAGCCGGTGTTTTTATTAGTATTTCTAACCCGTACTGGACGATCTGGTGGGCAACAGTTGGCTTGGGCTACATCACTCTATCTTTGCGCAATGGTTTAATCGGACTGGCCTCTTTCTTTACCGGGCATATTTTAGCTGATCTGGTTTGGTACAGCCTGGTGGCTGCTGCGGTGGCTGGAGGAAGAAAATTTTTAAGTGATAGTGTATATCAGGGTGTTCTTGTTGCCTGTGGTATTTTTTTAGCCGGACTGGGAGGTTACTTCCTTTATTACGGTATTTTTACATGAACCGAGCATGCTCAGGCAAGACTACTATTTAAAATATATAATTTATGAGTCTGTGCGGCTTAAAGGTTAAGTCGCACAGCGGTAAAAACCGAACTGTAAAATTATTGAAACAAGAGGGGGAGCAGGTCATTATGTCCATTGTATATTGCGGAGTATGCCCGCATCCGCCGATTGCTGTACCCGAGGTTGGCCAGGCTGAGGCGGACAAAGTTATTGACACCCAAAAGGCATATTGGGAAATGGGCAGGCGGGTTAAAGAAAGCGGCGCCGAAACAATGGTGATTATTTCGCCGCACGCTCCGGTTTTCCGGGATGTGGTCGGTATTAACGGCCTGCCTGTGCTTAAAGGTGATCTCGGCGGTTTCAGAGCGCCGCAAGTAGCCTTTGAGCTGAAAAATGACCGCCTATTGGTGAGCGAGATTCAGCGGCAGGCTCGAGATCTGGGCCTGGATGTGGTGCAATTGGGGGAAACGATGGAGCGTCAGTATGACATCAACCTCCAACTGGACCACGGGGTCACGGTGCCGCTGTATTTTTTTCAGAAGGCTGGGGTAAAGCTGCCCCTGGTGCATGTCTCTATGGCCGTGGCGCCCCCTGAAAAACTCTATCTCTTTGGCCTGGCTGTTCGGAGGGCGACGGAGTCACTTGAGCGTAAGGCGGCTCTTTTGGCTAGCGGTGACCTTTCCCACGGGTTAATTAGGAGCGCCCCTAGCGGCTACCGGCCTCGCGGCAAGGAATTTGATGTGTCCATTGTCAAGCTGCTGGCCGGTGCGGACATCGCGGGTGTGCTGAAAATGGATCAGGACCTAGTGCAGCAGGCCGGAGAGTGCGGCTACCGCTCCATCGTGATGATGCTGGGGGCGCTCGACGGGTATGAGGTCAAGGCGGAAATCTTGTCTTACGAGGGACCGTTCGGGGTGGGCTACCTGGTGGCCTCCCTGGAACCCGGTATGGAAAACAAAGAACACTCACTGTATGGCAAGCTACAGGACGTGGCCCGGGAAGAAATGGCCCGGCGGCGAGCGGGAGAGAGCTTTTTGGTTAAGGTGGCCCGGGATACCCTGGAAAGGCATGTTAAAGGTGAGCTCCGGCCGGTTATTTCCACTATTCCAGAGGAGTTCGGGGGGAGGGCCGGCGTTTTCGTATCGATCAAGAAACATGGGAATCTACGAGGGTGTATCGGCACTATTGCGCCGGTCCGGCCCAACATTGTGGAAGAGGTAGTAGCCAACGCCGTCAGTGCCGGCGCCCGTGACCCGCGCTTTCACCCGGTTCGCCCAGAAGAGTTGCCCGACCTGGAATACTCCGTGGATGTGCTCCAACTACCTGAGCCGGTGAACCGCATGGACGAGTTGGATCCCAAGGAGTACGGGGTGATTGTTCGGTCCGGCCACCGGAGTGGGCTATTGCTGCCCAACCTTGAGGGCGTGGACACGGTGGATGAACAGGTGTCCATAGCGCGGCAAAAAGCCGGAATCGGCCCGAACGAGCCTGTGCAGCTGGAGCGGTTTAAAGTGGTCCGTTATAAATAATTAAAGGGGTAAAAATGCACGAGGCTTTATATTACGAAAAAAAAGAACAAAAATTGACTGCCTGCCGCCTATGCCCTAAGCTATGCACGATCCCGGAGGGCAAGTCAGGCTTCTGCCGGGTGAGGCAGAACCGGGAGGGTACGCTATGGGCCACCAACTATGGTCAGGTGACTGCCTTTGGCCTGGACCCGATTGAGAAAAAACCACTGTATCACTTCTATCCCGGCGCGTATATTCTATCCGCCGGCACGGTGGGCTGCAATTTGCGCTGCGGCTTTTGTCAAAACTGGAGCATTGCCCACGGCGATCCGCGGACTACAGACTTGACCCCTGACCAGCTGGTGGAGCTGGCGCGGCAGCAAATTGAGCGCGGTTACGACAATATTGGCCTTGCCTACACCTACTCGGAGCCTCTGATGTGGTATGAGTTTGTATTGGATACAGCCCGCATGACCCGGGCTGCGGGGCTGAAAAATGTTCTGGTCACCAACGGCTATATTAATGAAACCCCGCTGCGCGAGCTACTGCCCTATATTGACGCCATGAATATTGATGTCAAGGGCTTTACCGACGAGTACTACCGTGAGAGCTGCAAAGGGCGGCTGGAGCCGGTGGTGCGGACTGTAGAAATAGCCTGCCGGGAGTGTCACGTTGAGTTAACCAACCTTTTGGTGACCGGTCTGAACGACTCCGCGAAGGAAATTGGGCAACTAGTGGACTGGGTCGCCTCCCTGGACGCAGCCATTCCGCTGCATTTTTCCCGGTATTTTCCGAATTTCGAAGTGGACCGGCCGCCCACCCCGCTCAAGACTCTGCAGCAAGCTGTGGAAATTGCCCGGAAAAAGCTTGACTACGTCTATGCCGGTAATGCACCGGAATTGGATGGCCAGGACACCTATTGCCCGCGGTGTGGGGAAAAGTTGATCAACAGGGCCGGTTACAATACCCGGTTGACCGGCCTGGACGGCGGCAAGTGCCGTGCATGCGGCAAGGCCGTTAGAGTTACTGGATAAACCTAACGGCCTTGCCGCTTAATCTGGTGGCATCCGGGTAAAAATTTTACACTGGTGAAGGAAAAGAAGCACAAAATCCTCTAAAAAACAAACTAATCTTTCCCACCTGAAATAATTGTTTCTTTTCTTAAGGCAAGAAGAAGTTTCTGCAAGCTTTGCTTAAATTTAATGTCGTTTTCAGTAGTTCTTTTGGCCGGTCCTTTGGTCCTGCCGCCGCCCCTCCGGTGCTTTGCCTTTAATGCTCTTTCTTCCAGAAGAAAGTCAATGGTAGCTGGGCTGAAGATGCGTCCTGTTGGAGACAGCGCCGCGGCGCCCTTGCCCAGGACCACAGCCGCCAGGCCCCAGTCCTGAGTGACTACAATGTCTCCCCTGCGGGCCTGGTTTGCCACTTGTATGTCTGCTTCCTGGGAGGCGTCTCCTACCATTATATGATGCTCTGATTCGATGCGGTGGTTGAAGCTGGCCACCGTAACTACAGGTACTGCAAATTGCCGGGACACTTGCCGGCATATTTCTAGGACGCTTTTTGGCGCCGCGTCGGCGTCAATAATAATCTTCACTGTGCACACATCCTAATTTATTTAAAGGATAAATAAGTTTATTACCAAAGGTTCTATCTATCATACCTCGAACCGGGTTCTTCCCCAACCTTATTTATAGAAATACACTTCATAACTTTAAAAGTACGTGCGCTATAATTATTAAAAGAAAGGAAGGTTGAAAATATTGCCGGCTAACCTTACTCCTCAATACTATAAGGCTGAAGAAATATTTAAAAAAGCGG
>JAQVOX010000081.1 GCA_028702435.1 Desulfotomaculaceae bacterium
TTTGTTTTACTATCTCTTTTTTTGCTCCTGTCTTATTTTTTGACCGGGTTTTTTAAGGAGAGGGCTGCACGGCAAGAAGTTATGACCCTCTCATGGGCAGTAACCCATAAAGTGATTATTATTGACCCGGGGCAAGGCGGGGGAGACCCTGAATTAATGGGAAACAACAGTGTTCTGGAAAAAGATATCAGTCTGGCCATAGCAAAAAAACTGGCCGTTATCCTCGGGCAGGCCGGGGCGATGGTATTGATGACCAAGGAGACCGACATGAGTGAGCCCGGCACGATGTCGGTGCAAAAAGAGGAAGACCTAAAAGCTGACTTGTATATTAGTATTCATGTCAACAATGATTACTCTGCCGCCCAGCACGGTGCTCAGACCTTTGTTCAATCCGGTTTCCATAATAGTAAGCTGGCCGGTCAGTCCATCCAGTCAGAATTGTCCGGACTAATAAAAAACGCTGACCGGTTGGCTAAGGAGGTTGATTATTACGTCACCAAGGACGCCATTGTGCCGGCAGTGCTCGTGGAGGCAGGGTTTATTACCAACGAAAAAGAAAGAAGGCTTTTGCAGGACCAAGTCTATCAGAATAAGGTAGCCTGGGCAATCTACGCGGGCATTGTAAAATATTTTTACCAGTTGGAAAAAGATACCAAAAGGGACATAATTAATGTGTTTAAGGAGCAAGAGCCGGATTTATTGCGAGAGCCATAACTTTTAAACGCGAAGTCAGTTCGCACGTACTTTGGGAAGGGCATTTAAGTTGCCCTTCCTTTTTTGAAAAATAAATTGTGACTTACCTGAAATTTGTTTATACCCTACATGAAATTTGGGGATTTAGAGAAAATATCATTAGGAGGTGATGATCATGCTTAAGAGTAGAAAAATATCAAAAAAAAATATGGTAATTTATACTGCCTGCCTCATTGTACTGATCTTGGCTGGTTTAGCTGTGTTGGGGCGGCAGGCGGTTGCACAAAACCCAACCCTGTATTGGGGCAGCACAGGAAATGACGTTTCTCGCGTTCAACAGAGGCTTAGCCAGTGGGGTTACTACTCTGGCAGCGTGGATGGGGTCTTTGGCAGTTCTACCTCCCAGGCCGTCAACAAATTCCAAAGAAGCAACGGCCTGCCCGTAGACGGTGTAGTGGACAAGACTACCTGGGATGCGCTCGGATTCAGCGTACCCGTAGATGTACCGGTTGTTTCCAGAGGTGTGGCAACCGGTCGGGGTGATATTACATTGTTGGCGCAGGTTATTGAGGGCGAAGCGGCAGGAGAACCTTTAACCGGCAAGGTTGCTGTTGGGGCAGTGGTTTTAAACCGGACCAAAAGCGCTTCGTTCCCACGCTCAATCAGTAGTGTAGTATTTCAGCCGGATGCTTTTGAGTCTATCACTAACGGACAGGCTTTCCGGTCTTTTAGCCAGGAATCGGTCCGAGCTGCAGAGATGGCTATGAATGGCTATGATCCATCAGGCGGCGCACTATTTTTCTGGAACCCAGGCAAGAGCGTGAGCCCGTGGGTATGGTCACGAAATATTGTTACTCAAATTGGCAACCACGTTTTTGCCCGTTAAGGAGGTGTTTTTATGAGATGGTGGAAGTTGATGGCTGTTGCCGGCCTGTTGATACTGATCACAACAGGTTTATGGGGTTATAGCCAGTATAAGGTCAGCCGTAGCCTTGAGCAATATTTGAGCAATAAATACCAGCGTGCGTTTTATGATCTGGCTGATCAATCTCAGCGCTTGGAGGTGCTTCTTTCCAAGAGCATGGTCGCCTCAGACCCGCGCCTGGACAGTGCACTGCTTATGGATATCCGCCAGCAGGCAGCCTTTGCCCAGTCTAATCTGGGCCAGTTGCCCCTAAATGATGTGCTGGCCGGGCGGACGGCTAAGTTTTTGAGCCAAGTGGGAGATTATGCCGACAGTCTCGGCCGGCAGGTGAACCAGGGCGAAGCCATTAACTCTAAGCAATGGGATACGCTGAACAATCTCTACGAGCAGTCAGTTTCGTTAAACCGTGACCTGCAGGCAATACAGGCCAGCATAGGGGAAAACAATTTTTATTTTGGTAAAATGGTGCAACAGGTCAGATCTAAACTGCAAAAACCTCCGGATACCATGGCCCAGACTGAATTTCAGGCATTAGATCAAAGGATGCAGCTTTACCCTGTGCTAATATATGATGGACCTTTTTCGGAACATCTAGAGCGAACCGAGCCGGTAGCTTTGAGTGGATTGGGTAATGTCGATGCGCCGGCAGCAGAGCAAAGGGCACTTGCTTTTGTGGACAAGCGGGGCAGCGTCGACTACCAGGCTCGGGTGACAGGTGAGGCAGATGGCCGTATCCCGGCTCACCGGGTAGAGGTAGTACCGGGTGGTGATAACAATAATGTTTTCGTCCTTGATGTGTCTAAACAAGGCGGTAAAGTGATCTGGATGATGAATTCACGCCCGGTGGGGGAGCGGGCAGTAGGTATTGATGAGGCCCGCCAAAAAGCTAAAATTTTTTTAGCTGATCGTGGTTTTGGGGAAATGCGCTCCGCTTATTTTCAGCTCCATGGCAATGCAGTAACTTTCAATTTTGCCGCGGTGCAGGAGGAAGTAGTTCTTTACCCTGATTTAATTAAGGTTACTGTTGCCCTAGACAATGGCGAGGTGACCGGTACTGAAATTTCGGGCTACCTGATGAACCACCGGCAGCGTACTTTGCCAAAAGCAAATCTTTCCCGCGATCAGGCGCTTGCAGTTGTTAGCCCTCGCCTGGAGGTTACTGGTGGGAACCTGGCCCTGATCCCGGTTGGCGCTTCGGAAGAGAGACTTACTTACGAGTTTCACGGCAAATTGGGGGATGACGCTTACCTCATCTATATTAACGCTGTCAATGGACAGGAAGAAAATGTTCTGAAACTAATTGAAACCCCAGGCGGCATGCTGACGATGTAAAACTACTACACTTTCTGGTTGACAGATATAAGTTCCCGTGCTAACATAACCATAATTTTATGATTTTCAAATATTAAAAAAAGGTTATGATGGGGAAGAATAGCGTTGTAACAATGCCAGCGAGCCGGGGATGGTGTAAGCCCGGTCGAGAGGCGCTTGGGCCGCCCCGGATACTGCTGGCCGAAAACCCTGATCGGGAAAAGTAAGCTATCGTCGGTTTGCCGCCGTTAACCGGCTAAGAGATGGCCGTATTACATAAGAGTGTCTGTTAGTATGATGTGCGGCTAAGTAGGGTGGTAACACGAGAGAAAATCCCGTCCCTTTTAGGACGCGGATTTTTATTTTTTGTAGTAAGGAGTGAGGTACTTGAAAGAAATTTTAGAACTCCTCGAGACCGACGCCAGGTTGACCCCCGGACAAATTGCAGCAATACTGGGAAAAAATGAGGAAGAGGTAGCCGGGATAATTAAGGATCTGGAAAGAAAAAATATAATCAACGGCTATTTTACCCTGATTAACTGGGATAAATTGGGGGCGGAAAAAGTTTCGGCCTTGATCGAAGTGAAAATATCGCCACAGCGGGACGTCGGGTTTGATGCGGTAGCTGAGCGTATTTACCGCTTTCCTGAGGTGCGGAGTGTCCGGCTAATGTCCGGCGCCTATGACCTGGTCGTGATGATCGAGGGCGGAACTATGAAAGAGATTGCCCATTTTGTCTCTTTTAAACTGGCATCTATGGAGTACGTCCTCAGCACTGCTACCCACTTTGTTCTAAAAACCTATAAACACCACGGTACCATAGTCGAAGACGGGGAAGATGACAGAAGGCAGGTGATCGTACCGTGACTTTAAAGACCAACTGGGCTGAAATGGTCAACCCTGCTGTAAGGGATATTGCTCCTTCCGGAATTAGGCGTTTTTTTGACCTGGTTACTGAAATGAAAGACATCATTTCCCTTGGAGTAGGTGAACCGGATTTTGTAACACCCTGGCATATCCGGGAGGCGTGTGTCTATTCACTGGAGAAGGGCTATACCATGTATACCTCAAACCACGGGTTGCTGGAACTGCGGGAAGAGATCTCACGGGATGTAAGCCAAAACTATAAGGTGAGCTACGATCCGCGTAGTGAAATTTTAATAACGGTAGGTGTCAGCGAAGGGTTGGACCTGGCTATGCGTGCCCTGCTTTGCCCGGGCGATGAGGTCCTGGTCCCGGAGCCATCATATGTTTCCTACGCGCCGCTGGCTGTTTTAGGCGGTGGCAAACCGGTGCATTTGAAAACGTCAGCTGATAATGGTTTTCAACTGACTGCGGATATAGTCGAAAAAGCTCTTACTCCAAGGACCAAGATCATCTTACTGGGGTATCCAAACAATCCTACAGGCGCTACAATTGATCGGGAACATTTGCTTGATATTGCCGAATTGGCCAGGGCGCATAACTTGATTGTCATATCCGATGAAATATATGATAAGTTGACCTACGTGGGAGAGCATACCTGTGTATCTTCCCTGCCGGGTATGCGCGAACGCACAATATTGCTCAATGGCTTTTCCAAGTCTTACGCTATGACCGGCTGGCGGGTCGGGTACGCAGCCGGGAACAGTGATTTTATTGCGGCGATGACCAAGATTCATCAGTACTCTATGCTTTGCGCCCCGATTACCGCCCAGGTGGCGGCTTTGGAAGCGTTACGCAACGGTCAGAGTGAGATGCGCAAAATGATTGCCCAGTATAGCCGCCGCCGCCGGCTGGTCGTAGATGCCTTCCGTGAAATCGGGCTACCTTGCTTCGAGCCCCGCGGCGCCTTCTACGCTTTCCCTGATATCAGGTGCACTGGACTGTCTTCGGATGAGTTCGCGGTGGAGCTGCTAAAAGAGGAAAAGGTACTGGTAGTACCAGGAAGCGCTTTCGGGGAGCAAGGGGAAGGTTTTGTGCGTTGCGCTTATGCAGCTTCGGTGAAGGATTTGATGGAAGCTTTTAAAAGAATCGGCAATTTTGTCCGCCGCCGCACCGGGCGAGGTAAAGTTGTTACATTTTACTTCGGAAAAATGGAACAGAAGGACAATGAAATACGAAAGACTGTATAGTTTCACATTTTAGTCAAGCAGCTGGTTTTGGCTTTTGGTTATTACCCGGGTTAACTTAATAAGACCACAGGATCACTAATCAGGTGTCTACTTGACATACCAAGAGTAAAGTATTAACCTAGTACCATAAATAATTTGGATCTAAACCACGAAAATCTAGTATAATTAGCTTGCGTTAAGCAGTAACAAGAGGGGGCTGAGTTGCATTATAGGCGGAATTGTTGAAGAGATTAGCTCCACCCTGGCCCAAACGCTGGCCGGAGCCCTGGAGTCGGCCCGCAGCAGCGGCGCAATTAAAATTAATGAAGTGCCGGAGATTACGGTAGAAGTGCCTCGCGAAAAAGATCACGGTGATTTTGCTACCGGCTTGTCCATGCTCCTGGCCAGGCCGGCACGGATGGCGCCACGCAAAATTGCCGAAATAATTGTTAATAACTTTTCCTTAACCGGGACTTGGGTGGAAAGGGTAGAAATCGCAGGCCCCGGTTTTATTAATTTTTATCTGAAACCTAACTGGGTTTACCTGGTTTTGCCACTAATCCTTGACCGCCGGGAGGACTACGGCCGGGTGGATATGGGTAGTGGCAAGAAAGTCCAGGTGGAATTCGTCAGCGCTAACCCTACCGGCCTGCTGCATATGGGGAACGCCCGCGGCGCGGCGCTGGGGGATACCATAGCTTCAATCCTGGACTATGCCGGCTACAGTGTTACCCGTGAGTTTTATATTAACGACAGCGGTAAGCAGATTGAAAACTTCGGGCTGTCCCTGGAAGCCCGCTATTTTCAATTACTCGGCCGGGATGTGCCGGTGCCCGAGGATGGTTATCATGGAGAGGACATCACTGAAACAATACGCGGCTTTATTGACAGGTACGGCGATAAGTTATTACAGTCAGAAGTCTTAGAGCGCCGCGCTGTATTGGTGGAGTATGCTCTAGCGGAAAAACTGGAAGCGATTAAGCGGGTGTTGCAGGATTTTGGTGTCCGTTACGATGTGTGGTTTTCCGAGCGCACACTATTAGAATCCGGAGCGATCCAAGATACGCTTAATCTTTTGCGGGAACGCAACTATATTTATGAGAATGAGGGCGCTCTTTGGTTTAAGGCAAGCGATTTCGGGGTGGATAAGGACGAGGTAGTGGTGCGTTCCAACGGTCTGCCTACCTACTTTATGTCCGATATAGCCTATCACCGGAATAAGTTTCAGCGGGGTTTTGACCGGGTTATTGATATTTGGGGCGCCGACCACCACGGGCACGTGGCGCGGATGAAGGGAGCCATGACCGCTCTAGGAGATGATCCGGCGGCCTTGGAAGTAGTGATTATGCAGTTAGTTCGCCTCTATCAGGGTGGCGAACTGGTCCGTATGTCCAAGCGGAGCGGGCAGTTTGTAACCCTGGAAGAACTGGTGGAAGAAGTAGGTAAAGACGCTGCCCGGTATTTCTTTGTGATGCGCAGTTCAGACAGTCATCTTGACTTTAACCTAGACCTGGCTAAGGCGGAAACTAATGAAAACCCGGTTTACTATATTCAGTATGCTCATGCCCGTATCTGCAGTATCTTAAGGCAGTACGCGGAGCAGTGTGGTGAAGGACCCGCTTCGGGAACGGCCGATTTTAACCTGCTCCGGGAAGAAAGCGAATTTGCGCTGGCTAGAAAGTTAGCGGATTTCCCCGGGGAAGTGGCTTCAGCCGCTAGGGGCTTGGCCCCCCAGCGGATCGCGCGTTACGCGCACGAGCTGGCCGGCCTGCTGCACAGCTTTTACAACAGTCATCGGGTAATCACTGCTGACCAGGCACTGTCGGAGGCCCGCCTGGCGCTGGTTAGCGCCACCCGGATCACTTTGCGTAACGCTTTGCAACTGCTTGGGCTTGATGCGCCGGAGCGAATGTAGAATGACAACCTTTATTGACATGTCGATGTTATTATGCTAGTCATGGATTCGTTAGAGAGTTAATAGTTTGGAGGAATAAGGAAAGGCAGGAGTTATGGCCAAGTTCATATTTGTTACAGGTGGGGTTGTATCTTCGCTGGGAAAAGGAATTACGGCTGCTTCTCTGGGTCGTCTTTTAAAAAGCCGTGGGCTAACGGTAGCTATACAAAAGCTAGATCCCTACATAAATGTTGATCCGGGTACCATGAGCCCCTACCAGCATGGTGAAGTTTTTGTCACTGAAGATGGGGCTGAGACCGACCTGGACCTGGGGCATTACGAGCGGTTTATTGACATTAATATATCCAGAAATTGTAATGTTACTACCGGCGGTATCTACTCCACGGTGATTGAAAAGGAGCGCAGGGGTGATTTCCTTGGCGGCACAGTTCAGGTGATCCCTCATATCACAAACGAGATCAAGGACAGGGTGCATCGTGTAGCCACGGAATCGGGCGCTGATATTATCATTACCGAGATTGGTGGTACTGTAGGCGATATTGAATCGCAGCCCTTTTTAGAAGCGATCCGGCAGTTGAAAAGCGATCTCGGCAGAGGGAATGTAGTCTATATTCACGTTACACTGGTTCCTTATCTGCGGGCTGCCAACGAATTAAAAACCAAGCCGACCCAGCATAGTGTTAAGGAACTGAGAGGCCTCGGGATTCAACCGGATGTTATTGTCTGCCGCAGCGAGCGGGCTCTTTCGAAAGATATGGAAGAAAAACTGGCCTTGTTTTGCGATATTGAAAAAGAAGCCGTGATTCAGGCTGTAGATGCGCCGTCAATATATGAGTTACCTTTGATGTTGGAAAATGAGGGTCTAGCGGATATTGTTTTAGATAAATTGGGTATGGTTACCGCTCTTCCCGATTTGGACGACTGGCGTGACATGGTGTTAAAAATAAAAAATTTGCGCTATCTTACAACCATTGGTCTAGTCGGGAAATATGTTTCACTGCCTGATGCCTACCTGAGTGTTGCGGAATCCCTGCGTCATGCAGGATTTTCTTGTGGCTCCGCCGTAAATATTAAATGGATAAATTCAGAAGAAATTGATCGTGCGAATGTTGAGCAATTTTTATCGGGAGTAGACGGGATCCTGGTACCTGGTGGTTTTGGCGACCGGGGGATTGAAGGTAAGATTGAGGCTATTCGCTATGCCCGCGAGCAGGGTGTGCCATATCTGGGGCTTTGTCTGGGGATGCAGCTTGCGGTAGTGGAGTTTGCCCGTAACGTGTTGAACTGGCAGGGGGCAAATAGTACCGAGTTTGATCCGGAAACGCCCTACCCGGTCATCGACCTGCGGCCGGAGCAAAAAGAGCTTAATCGCATGGGAGGAACTATGCGCCTAGGCTGCTACCAGTGCGTTTTGCAGCCTGGTTCTCTGGTCTGGCAGGCCTACCGGGAGGGTGTTATCGAAGAGAGGCATCGCCACCGTTACGAGTTAAATAATGTTTACCGCACGGCCTTGGCCAGAGGCGGCCTTGCGTTCACCGGTACCAGTCCGGACGGTGAACTAGTGGAGATCCTTGAGTTGCCCGGCCACCCCTGGTTTGCGGCTACCCAGTTTCACCCGGAATTTAAGTCCAGGCCCAATCGGCCCCATCCCCTGTTTAAAGATTTTATCGGGGCAGTACAAAAACATATGAATTAAATAAATAGATGAAAATTTATGAAAGCTTTGGGTAGC
>JAQVOX010000082.1 GCA_028702435.1 Desulfotomaculaceae bacterium
GTTTACAGATATGGTTACAGGCCATAAAAATACAGGGATTATTGAAGTAAAGCAAATCGATGAACGGTTTGATCAATTGTGGCAAAGCCTTGACCGTAGCGGTATAAATTTGGTGGTACGGAGCAGTAAGTATTTACAGTGGCGTTATATAGATAACCCGGTTAATCAATATCAAGTTTTAACCTTGCCGGGCTCCGGGACATTTAAAGGCTATGCAATCGTAAAGCTTTATTACCGCAATGATGGGGTTAGTGGTGAAATTGTGGACCTTCTGGCCACAGATCATGATGCGGCCCGTGCTTTAATCAGCAATGCCGTTTATAACCTAGCCTGGCATGGGGTAGACCGGATTAACCTCTGGATGAACCCTGCTGCAAGACATTATGAAATGATCAAGGAATTCGGCTTTAGCCCTACGGAAGAGTTAACCCACTTGGGAGCGATGTGCAATGATCCGCAGATTGTCCCGGGACTAATCAGTGATTATGACCGCTGGTATGTAACCATGGGCGATTCGGACGTCTATTAGCAGGTGGTGAGAGGTATGAAATGTTTAGTGCTGGCGGCTCACCCTGATGATGAAATTTATGGCGCCGGAGGTACAATTGCCAGGTATACTCAAATGGGGGCCGAGGTTTATGTAGTCATTCTTACTGAAGGCTGTTCCACCCAGTATCCGGGTCAAGACGGCATGAAAGAACGGAAGCGCCGGGAGGCGCTGGCCGCCAACCAAATCATAGGTACCAGGGAAGTAATTTTTTATGAACTGCCGGATATGAAATTAGATACCCTTGCTCATGTAGAAATAAATCGGATCATTGAGGACTGTATCAAAAAATTAAAACCGGCAGTGGTTTTTACCCACCACCACGGGGATGTAAATAAAGACCACCGGTTGGTATTTGATTCAACCCTGGTAGCGGTACGCCCTGTCGCCGGGTGTCCGGTGAAAAAGCTGTATACCTATGAAGTGCCATCGAGTACGGAATGGGCGACCGGCGCGCAAAGCTGCTTTATTCCCAACACATATTTTGATATCAGTCCTGTAGTAGAGCAAAAAATCGCGGCGATCAAAGCGTATAGCAGTGAACTGCGTCCCTTTCCTCATCCCCGTTCTGAGCAAGCCGTGCGTTTGCACCATCAGTGCCGGGGGGTAGCATGCAGTATGAAATATGCTGAGGCGTTTACCCTGATTAGAGAATTGGGCTTTTAATGAAGTTGACCTCAAATTTTGATAAAGGTAAAGGTCCAATATGAAAAGAAGCAACTGCGAAGTATTTTGTGATCGCAGTTGCTTCTTTTATGGGGATGAACTTATAACCAATAATGTAAATTATTGCATTAAATAATAGGCAGGGATGTCTGCGAATTTTGTCGAATACTGTATCAATCCCCTTAAAAAGGAGGTTTTCTTAAATTTTGTATAAGGAGGTTTTTTATGTTCAAATGTAAGCGAGAGTTTTTAGTGATCACTTTCTTGGTTGCCGGGTTGTTATTAGGCTTTGTCGGGGCTGCTTCTGCGGCCGTATCCGTTACAGGCACAGGGCAGGACGAAATGGTCCGGGCCTTTGAGCAATTGAATCAATCTGTAAACAATGGCAGCTGGTATCGTACAAGCACCAATGATTCGGGCGCCCTGGCCTGGAGTGAGGCGCCGGTAATGTATTCTTATTTGCGCATGTACGAGGCCACAGGGGATAAAAACTATCTGGATAAGTTTATTGTGCATACAGATAGTGTATTAAAGAATAGGGACAGTGTCAGGGGGGTAAAGGATTACCGCGGGCTCAGCCTGCCATCCTGGCGTGCCGGTGGAGGCTATACCCTGAGCGGAAAATACTACATTTTTGCGGCACATACGGGTATGATTGCATCGCCCCTGGCAGATTTCGCCGGGATAGTGCAGAGAAATAACCTGACAGAATACCAGGCCAAGGCTAATGTATATCTACAGGCCGCCAAAGAAGCGGTGGCTGTTCATAACGACGAATGGGCTAATAATGGTAACCATGGTTATTATATCATTAGAAAGGGCGCCCCGGTGTGGTCGGATGGAGTAGGCGTTCCCTTCAATATGAACCTGATCATGGGAGAAGCCCTGATTAACCTGCATCAGGCCACCGGTGAAGCCATTTATCTGGAGCGGGCTGCAAAAATAGCCAGGCATTTCAAGGACAACCTGACTTTGGATACGGAAACAGGGGCATATGTGTGGAACTACTATTGGGGTATTGCGTACTCCGGTTGGACAAGCAGTAACTCTCCATCGGTTAATACACCTTCATACAAGGGATACCGGGTTAAAGAGGATGTGCGCCATGGTGCATTAGAAATGCGTTTTGTCGAAAAGGCTTACCGGGCCGGTATTGTCTTTGACGACACTGACATGGCCCGCTTTGGGAAAACAGTATCAGAGAAATTAATTAAATCAACCACCAGTGTGGCTCAGAATGTCGATGGCAGCGGCGCAGCCGACAGCACCATGCGGATTGCGAGCTGGACCATGCTTTATCCCTGGGCGGCAGGCATTCTTGATGTGGACAGGCAGGCCGGCTTTGTCGGTCCTGTAGGCATGACCGGGTTATCCTTATACTGCAAAGCATTGTCAGAGCTGAACGGTTGGGATAGGGGGGTTGTCACCCCGCCAGGTGAAGGTGGGACAGCTGACCCGGGCGATGAAGATGACCCGCCCACAGGTGAACAGCCGCTCGTCCCTGATGACGAGGGCGGCAACCCACCAGACGGCGGTGGCGCTGCACCGGTGAGCGACCCGGCGCAGCTGATTAAGAACAGCGACTTCAGCGACGGCCGCTTCGGCTGGGACGTAGGCAAAGCCGGCGTGATTGGTGTAGAGGCCGGCGGTAATAAGTATATTTCAAATGGCTACAACTGGAACCTGTGCCAGGACATTGTGCTCAAGCCTGGTAAATATGTGGCCAACGCACTTACACGCAAAGGTAATGCCGGTACCGAGGCCCGCATGGTAATTATGAGTCTGGATTCTAAAGGGCAGGCTATTACGGCCAATACCGTGGACATCAGGCACAAACACAAGGGCGCCGGATGGGAGAATGTACCGGCTACCGAATTCATCGTACCGGCCGGTGCGGCCAAGAGCCGGGTGTACTTGCTGATAAACGGTGGCAGTGGTGTCCACCACTTTGACAATATTTCCGTTAAAGCCTTACCAGTGGTGGAACTAGTTAAAAACGGCGACTTCAGCGATGGCCGCACCGGCTGGGACGTGGGCAAGGCGGGCGTGATTGGTGTAGAGGCCAGCGGTAATAAATATATTTCGAATGGCTACAACTGGAACCTATGCCAGGACATTGTGCTCAAGCCTGGTAAATATGTGGCCAATGGACTGACGCGCAAGGGTAACGCCGGCGCCGAAGCCCGCATGGTGATTATGAGCCTGGATTCCAAAGGACAGGCTATTACGGCCAATACTGTAGACATCAGGCACAAACACAAGGGCGCCGGCTGGGAGAGCATGCCGGCTACCGGATTCACCGTACCGGCTGGCGCAGCCAAGACCCGGGCGTACCTGCTGGTCAACGGAGGCAGTGGAGTCCACTACTTTGATAATATCTCCATTAAACCAGTTAACTAAAAACGTTTATACCTCGAGTAAATGGCAATGTATTTTAAGTTTGGTCAGGCAAGGTAATTTACAGAAGAAGGGTTGAGAACTTTCTTAGCCCTTCTTTTTAGGGTTGAGTTAAGTCAATATTATTAATTAAACCGGAAACTATTAGCAATACATTGTCTGCCGGGGTGGCTGTCTCACTGATTAAAGTGCCGTCCTTACCGGAAAAAATAAATACAGAGGATTTTTTTGAGGAGCCGTTGTTGTTTTTAGCTGCTGCAATAAGATCCTTATAGCCATCTCCGTTTACATCGCCTGCTCCGGCCAGGGATCTGCCAAAGTCTTCTTGAAAACTATCATGCTCAAATAAAACTGCAAAGTCAGCTCCAGAATAAACAATAATTTTACCGGGAGAGCTATGATCACCTGCTGAACCTATTGCAAAATCCGGGACACCATCTCTATTTGCATCCCCTATACCGGCAACGGTACAGCCGTAGCCGGGCGCACTTTGCGTAAATACTTTTAAAACATGGCGGTTTGCACCGGAAAATACTACTGCCTGCCCATAGGTAGCTTTATTTAATCCCACAATAAAATCAGCTACTCCGTCCCCGTTTACATCTCCTATACCCGCTATGGACTGCACGTCCTTAATAGCCAGGTTAGCTATAAGCTCACCATTAGTTGCGGCCCGGATATCAATATGCTCTCCCGTATTAATTAGAATATCGGGCGAACTATTACCGTTCAGATCTCCTACACCTGAAAAAGAAAACCCGTATCCTATCCCGGTTAAGGTCCTCAGGATACTTCCGTCGGCCCCGGAAATAATATAGACTTTACCGGTACTGCCGGGGGCGCCGGCTACTTCCCCGACGGCAAAATCGTAAATATTATCTTCATTAACCTTTCCCACACAGGATATACATAGGCCAAAGCGGCCCCCAGGCTCTTGCCCCTCGATAACCCTGAGCAAATGTCCGTTAGAAGAAAAAATATTTACCCTGCCAGGCTCATTTGTAAAGGGCCCCCCTCTTGCTTCACCCACGGCAAAATCGGGCTTATTATCGTGATCAAGATCTCCAATGCCGGCCAGGCTGATACCGAATTCAAGTGTGTCGCTGGTTTTTTCTAATATACACTTTAGCGATTCTTCTTCCAGGGCGTAAGCTTTGACCCAATTAAATTGTGGATTCCCTACTAACACATCGTCTTTTCCATCTCCGGAAATATCCCCAGGACTATAGTATGGTGCAGGCATCCACCAAGCAAGGCCAAAAATCATTATAAAAATGATTAAAACCAATAATTTGCGCAAAGCTTAAGTCTCAACTCCCTAAAAAGACCTTTTTTACATGCCTTTTTGGATTAATCATAAATAACCCAGCATGTAGCCACGGCCCTTTCTCCGGTAAAATCCGAAGGATTATTGATTACCCTGCCCCGAAAGACCATGGCGGATGAGCCTCCTCCATCAAGGTTAAAAGCGTTATAAGCTCCTAAACTGATCATGATATCTGTTAATTGGCGGATATTAACCCCTTCGCTCCAATTGGGGTTTCTGCCATCGATAACCACAAAGATATATTCACCTGTTTTAGTTTGGCCTATAGCTGTTCTTGGAGCTATTTCCTCTTCTCTGGAATATGGCGCCGGCCGGCCGTTAATAATCAAGGCGGGGGTGAAGGAAACTGCCTCCTGCACACCGCGCTTCAGTAAATCCTGCGGACCCTTTTTGCTATACACCAAACTCCCTGATTGGTCAATTCCTACTGCAGTCATGGGGTATATGGGCCGGTCATAATGAATCAGTTTCCCGGCATGGATTGTTACATAAACCGGGAAATTGAGTGGTTTTCCAGCGACGGGATTATTATAGAAACCGCCCCCGTTCACGGCTGCTATTGCCCCGGTGCGCTTAGACATGGAACTGGTAGTTTCTGTTGTCCCGAGCCCCCCGGCAGACAGGGCAATTTTAATTCTATCGGGGGCCTTGCTGCGTATATACATCACCTTGCCCCTGTAGTTATCCCCTTCAATATCTTGAATTTTAATATTAATGTTTTTGCCCTGGTAACTAATTTCATCACTTGTATTAAGAGATGTTAACACCAGGTGAAAACCAATTAAAAAAAATACCAGTAGCAATATTATTAAAACAAGTCTCTTCATCTTCCTAATAACACTAACTGCTAAACCTCCATCAAAATATTAATCTTACTTAATATATGAAATGTCTAAGCAATAAAGTTACTATTTATCTCTAAAAGCTACCGAGAGTCCCATAGCGGTTAAGTCAGACATCCGGGGTACCTCAATCGTCCGGCTGGATATAAGACCGGTATGCTATTTCTTATGAAGTCACTAATCTACGGGAACAGACATATGATGTCAAAGAAACTGAGCGTTTCTCTGGAACAGTTATTATACAAGAGGGGTTTTTTTGTGAAAAATCTACTGGGAAAGAAAATATTGATTACCGGGGGAGCCGGTTTTCTCGGCTCCCACATCGCTGATGCCCTGGTAGAAGAAGGGGCCGAGGTTAGTATTTTCGACTTGATGAACCCGACGGGAGAGAAAAACATTTCTCACCTGGGTGACCGGATCGAGGTAATTAGGGGAGATATTACCGACGGTAAACAGGTGGATGATGCCGTCCGGGGTATGGACGCCGTAGTGGAAACCGCCTTTCCGGCTTCCGGTTGTGACCGGGATCCCGCCAACCAGCATGTAGCGGTGGGCACGGTTGGTGTGTTTAACGTGCTCAAGGCATGTTCCTATGAAAGTATTCCGATGGTGTTTGCCTCCTCCATCTCGGTATATGGAGTGCAGCGCTACGTGCCTATTGACGAGGCGCATCACACGGATCCCTTCCTTCTTTACGGCGCCACCAAGCTTGCCGGCGAAAATTACTGCCGGTTGATGGCGCAGAGCTATCATACCAGGGTGGTCGTGCTGCGTTTTTCCGATATGTATGGCCCCCGCAACGGCAGAAACAGCGCGCCGGTTAATTTCCTGCAGCAGGCTGTGAAAGGAGAATCCCTGATTATCAAGGGGGATGGACAGCAGGTACGCAGTTACCTTTACATTAGTGACGCTGCTGCTGCGGTGCGGAGCTTGTTGCATAATTTCCCTCGCCCGGGGATGATCTACAATGTTGGCGGGCCGGAACCGGTGACAGTACGGGAATTAGCGGAGATTGCCGGCCGGGTCTGCGGCCGGGAGGTACGCCTGAAATTCGAACCGGGTAATACTGACTCACGCCGTTACATTATTGACGGATCCAGGATCGCGGCCGATATTGGCTTTAAGCCCGTCACCGGAATATTTGCCGGTATGCAGCATACTCTTAAGTGGCTTCAAAGGAGTGAAGATTAGTGAGAGTGGCCATCCACCAGCCTAATTTCCTGCCCTGGCTCGGATTTTTTCATAAACTGTTAAATTGTGATGTTTTTATTTTTTTAGATGATGTCCAGTTCCCCAGGGGCCGTTGTTTTACCAGCCGGGTAGCGATTAAGTCGCCGTCCGGTTCAGCCTGGTTAACGGAACCGGTAAAAGGAAAAGGAGATTTGTTACCCATTAAGGACGTGACATTAGCCAATGAGCGGAATTGGAAAAGAAAACACTTAAAAACCCTGGAGTTTGATTATAAAAAGGCGCCTCATTTTATAGAGTACTTTCCACTGATCCACCAGGCCTATCAAACAGAAGATGATAACCTGTCTAATTTCAATATTAACCTGATTACAAACCTGGCGCAATCATTATCTGCGTCTGCCAGGCTGGTCAGGGCATCAGAATTGAGCAAAGCGGGTTTTTCCGGTTCGGCCAATCACCTCATCGAGCTTATAAAACTTGTGGGTGGTACGGAATATCTTACCGGCACGGGTAAAGGATCGCAGCGTTATATTGACGAGGCTGCTTTTGGGCGGGAAGGTATAAAAGTTATCTGCCAATCATTTGTTCATCCTGTTTACCCGCAGCTTTGGGGAGATTTTATCCCTAAACTGTCCGTTGTCGATCTTCTTTTTAACTGCGGGGCGGAGGCAAGGGAAATGATCCTGTCTAACAAGGAGTGATATAAGGCAATTTTTATGGCAAACCATTGGAAAGGCGGCAATTGAGTTGTAATGATGGCAAACATGGGGAACAAAAATAACAATAGAGATAATATAGATGATACAGCGTGCAAAGATGTACTGCTTAAGCGCTTTTATAAGCAAATGGTATTGATCAGGAAAGTTGAAGAAAAAATCCTGGATAGCTATAAAAAAGGACTTTATAGTGGGACTACGCATACATATATAGGGCAGGAGTCCTGTGCTGTAGGTGTGATCAACGCGCTCAACCCGGAGCGGGATATTATCTTTTCGAACCACCGGTCCCATGGTCACTTTTTAACCTATTGTGCTGACGTCGCCGGCTTATTTGGTGAATTGATGGGTAAAGAAATAGGTGTTTGCCACGGCGCCGGCGGAAGTCAGCATTTACAGAAAGCTAACTTTTACACTAACGGGATACAAGGTGGCATTGTGCCTTGTGCAACCGGCATGGCCTTTGCTGAAAAAGCAAAAAATACGGGGGCCATAGTAACTGCCTTTTTAGGGGACGGAACTTTAGGGCAGGGTGTTATTTATGAAGCCTTTAATCTGGCTGCCCTTTGGTCTCTGCCAATCCTTTTTGTCGTTGAGCATAATCAGTATGCGCAAAGTACACCTGCCCGGCTTCAGCATGCCGGCAACCTGGCCGGACGGGCGGTGTCTTTTGATATCAAGAGTGCATCGCTTACGGCAAATTATGTTTTAGATGTATATGAACTGGCACAAAAGGCGGCTGAGTATGTGCGTGAGGCCTGTAAGCCATTTTTTCTTATGCTGCATACCTATAGACTGGCGCCGCACAGTAAAGGTGACGACTTCAGAGACCCGGCCGAAATCGCAGAATATAGTAAAAAAGACCCTCTATTGCTCTTACAAAAGCAGTTGGAACCCGGCCTGGTATCCAGGATAGAAAAAGAAGTGGAGACAATGGTCGAT
>JAQVOX010000004.1 GCA_028702435.1 Desulfotomaculaceae bacterium
CTAATATTAATAACGAAGAAGAATATTTAGTAAACAAACTTATGCGGGGATCACTGGGTGTGGTTGATCTTGACCACTGCGCCCGTATATGACACGCCCCAACTGTAGCCGGTCTGGCGAATACAGTTGGTCGGGGAGTAATGACTAATAGTTTTATTGATTATAAAAATACAGACATATTTTTAATTATTGGCTCCAACCCGGCCGAAGCTCACCCCATGGCCATGCGTCACATTGGCAAGGCTATGGCAAAAGGAGCCAAAGTCATTGTTGTTGACCCGAGATTTACTAAGACAGCGGCCAAGGCGGATATTTACGTTCCTTTGCGTCCGGGGACAGACATTTCTTTTCTTTACGGTCTGATAAATTACGCCATTGAAAACGATCTTTACCAACATGAGTATGTGCATAACTATACCAACGCTTCTTACTTAATCAGTCCTGATTATAATTTTGCGGATGGTGTTTTTTCCGGTTTAGAGGAAAAAGACGGCAAACTATCCTATAACAATGCCAGCTGGGCTTACCAAAAAGATGGCGATAATATTATAAAGGACCCCACTTTACAGGATCCCCAGTGCGTGTGGCAGATCATGAAAAAGCATGTTTCCCGGTACGACATAAAAACGGTCAGTAAAGTCACGGGAACCCCGGAAGATATTTTACGAAAAGCTTACGCCACTTATTGTGAGTCGGGAAAACCGGATGTAGCAGGCAATTTAATTTACGTACTGGGGATTACCCAGCACAGTTATGGAACTCAAAACACACGGGCAACTACCATGGTACAGCTCTTGCTGGGCAATATAGGCCTGCCCGGTGGCGGCCTTAACCCCCAACGGGGTCAATCAAATGTTCAGGGTGCCTGTGACATGGGGATGCTGTGGAATAATATTACGGGCTATCTTAAAGTCCCCGATGCGACAAAACATGCCACGTATAAGGACTACCTGGCGGTGGAATCGCCCAAGACGGGATACTGGTCCAACACACCCAAGTTCTTGGCCAGTCTGCTCAAGGCCTGGTATGGGGAAAAAGCTACCCAGGAAAATGACTTTTGCTTTGACTGGCTGCCTAAATCAGACGGGAAAGACCATTCCCATATGTCTTCCTATGCCGCCTTGGCAGAAGGACATATTAAAGGCGTTTTTTGCTGGGCTGAAAATCCTTCCGTAGCCGGGCCGGATGCTAAACACGAGGTCAAGGCCCTGGAGAACGCGGAATGGATGGTCTGCGTTGATGTATTTGAAAACGAAACAGCCGCTTTTTGGAAGCGTCCGGGAGTAAACCCGGCGGATGTAAAAACGGAAGTTTTCCTGCTGCCGGCAGCTCACATCTACGAAAAAGAAGGCACGCGAACAAACAGTTCACGCCATGTTCAATGGCGCTGGAAGGCTATTGAACCGCCTGGAGAGGCAAAAAGCGATCTCTGGATTGCCGACCGGTTATTTAAAGCTATTCGCCAGGAATACCGGAGCGGCGGCAAATTTACAGACCCGATTTTAAACATGGTTTGGAATTATGATCAGCCGGGACAGGACGAGCCGGATTTAGAAAAAATAGCGGTGGAAATTAACGGTTATAATGTGGCGGACGGTCGGGTTTTAGGTACTTTTGGCGACCTTAAAGATGATGGTTCTACGGCCTGCGGTGTATGGGTTTACACTGGTTATTATTACGTTGACCCCAAAGAGCAGAACCCGTCGTTAAAGGTGCCCGCTACCAAAAAGCACGGCACGGAGGATAAGAGCGGGCTTGGTATATATCCGAAATGGACTTTTGTTTGGCCTTTGAACCGGCACATTGTTTATAATCGTTGTTCGGCTGACCCGGCCGGCAGGCCCTGGAAAAAGGATAAACCTTTGATGGCCTGGGACGGAACAAAGTGGATTACCAACGATGTTCCAGATTTCGGTGTCACGGACCCGGTTACCAAAGAACCGTCACCACCGGAAAAGACAGCCAATGCTCCTTTTATTATGCTTCCTGAAGGACAGGCGCGCTTCTTTAATCCTTCCGGCTTGAAAGATGGTCCGATGCCGGAACACTATGAACCGGCGGAAAGTCCGGTGAAAAATTTAATAAGCAAGCAGCAAAATAATCCTGTGGCTTATAGATGGGAAGGCGAATATTCTAAATTGGCCGAAACCGGCAGCAAAGAGTTTCCTTACGTGGCTACCACCGTCCATTACATTGAACATTATCAAACCGGGGTAAGAACCAGATACAGTCCCATGCTGGCAGAATTAATGCCGGAACAATTTGCCACCATATCGCCAACATTAGCCGATAAGCTGGGAATAAAACCTGGAGATGACGTAATTGTTAGCAGTGCCCGATCAGAAATAAAATTAAAGGCTAATGTTCTGCCGATTGTTAGGCCCTTAAATGTAAATGGCAGTACCATAGAAATTGTTTCCTTGCCATGGAGCTGGGGCTTCATGGGATTATCCACGGGAGACATTGGGAACGAATTAACACCTTTTGTTGCTTGTCCTAACGCCGCTGTTCCCGAATACAAAGCTTTTTTAGTTAACGTTAGAAAAGCATAGCGATAAAACGACTTGCTATGCTCAGCGTATTGCTGTAAGCTGGGCTCCAATTCTAGTGAACCAAGACAATATATAAGAAATATTGGCGTGTGAATTTATTGTATGAGTAATAATTTAGCAAGTCTATTAAAGAAGTAACGAACAGAGAGCGGAAAAAATTATATATTTACTTTGCATGATTATTGAAGTTGATTCCAGAAGTTAGTCCGTTCCTAGCGCCAGTTGCTGTTTTGCCTGGGATAGTCTCTTGGATTAAATTCCAGTGTTTAGAATACCAAGAGGACTATTAAAAACAAGGGTTTCCCTGAACTGAAGTTATAGTAATCCTCCTACTTAAAAGTAGGAGGATTTTTGTTTTTCATCTAGATAAGCTGGAAATTGTACACAAAATAAATTTTGATAATTAGCCAAAACCCTGGGTAAAACACTTGAAATTTTCAGAATATCCCCAAAATCAGATTCCACTCTCCATTGTCTCCGCCAGCATTATTCCGGCGAAGTATTCGTCATTATCAACAAGGACTGGCCTCTGGTCGTGAAATTACGGATGACCGCATCTGGTTGCTGCCGAGAGGGCTATTAATTTTTTAAGCTTCTCTGGCGGTCGTGCTTGCTAAGTATTCGCTTGCGCAGACGTAAATTTTTTGGTGTTACCTCCAATAGCTCATCGCTACCAATGTATTCTAGTGCCTCTTCCAAGCTGAATTTCCTGGGCTCATCCAAGCGAAGGGCAGCCTCGGCGGTGCTGGAGCGAATATTGGTAAGGTGTTTTTTCTTGCAGACATTAACATTCAAGTCTTGTTCGCGGTTGTTTTCTCCTACAACCATTCCCTCATAAACTTTTGTGCCGGGAGTAACAAAAAGTATGCCTCGATCCTGCACGGAATGAAGCCCGTAAAGATTGGCCTCGCCCGATTCAAAGGCAACCAGCACTCCTTGATAGCGTCCCTTGATGTCCCCTTTGTAATGCTCATATCCGAGAAAAAGATGGCTCATTACCCCATGGCCCCTTGTTTCTGAAAGTAACTGAGAGCGCAAACCAAGCAGGCCCCTGGCCGGTATTTTAAACTCCATCCGCAATTGGTCCGGGCCGAGGGAGGTCATATTAACCATTTCCCCTTTTCTTGCTCCAATCAGTTCCATCACTGCGCCCATCTTGTCTTTGGGTACATCTACCATTAATAGCTCGATTGGTTCCATTTGCCGGTCATCTACCCAGCGGAAGATCACCTCCGGCTTGGAAACCTGCAACTCATATCCCTCGCGGCGCATCGTCTCTATTAAGATCGACAGGTGCAACTCACCTCGCCCGCATACCTGAAAGGCATCCGGGCTATCTGTTTCCTCTACACGTAGGCTGACGTTCTTCTCCATTTCTTTAAAAAGGCGGCTTCTGAGGTGTCGTGATGTTAGGTGTTTGCCCTCCTCGCCGGCAAAAGGACTGTCATTAACCATGAAGGTCATTTTTAAGGTCGGTTCGTCAACTGTAATGGGCTCTAATTGTATCGGCTGGTCTTTGCAGGCGACAGTCTCACCTATTCTGATATCTTCTAAGCCGGAAAAGGCTACAATCTCACCTGATGGTGCTTCATTAACCTCTACCCGTTCCAGTCCTTCATATACATAAAGAGTGCCAATGCGGCCTTGGCGCAAGGAGCCGTCATGCCCGATTATATTAACTTGCTGACCGGCAGAAATACTGCCGCGTTTTACGCACCCGATACCCATTCGCCCGATAAAACTATCATATTCTGTATTATTAACCAGCAGTTGCAGCGGCCCGTTGGTATTTCCCTCAGGCGGTGATATATACTTGACAATGGCGTCGAACAGGGGGAGCATATTTTCTCCTGGTATAGCCGGGTCGGTTGTAGCGGTACCCTCTTTGGCTGAGGTGTAGACGATCGGGAAGTCAATCAGTTCATCACTCGCACCGAGATCAATAAACAGCTCCAGCACTTCGTCCACTACCTCGGAAACACGGGACTCGACCCGGTCTATCTTATTAATAACTACAATCGGCTTAAGATTTAACTGTAAGGCTTTGTGCAGGACAAACCTTGTCTGTGGCATAGTGCCTTCAAAGGCGTCTACCAGTAAAAGAACACCATTAACTGTTTTCAGAACCCGCTCAACCTCGCCGCCAAAATCAGAATGGCCCGGGGTATCGACAATGTTGATTTTTATGTCACCATATGGTACTGAGGTGTTTTTTGCCAAGATGGTAATGCCGCGCTCTCTTTCCAGGGTATTTGAGTCCATTATCCTTTCTGCCACCTGCTGGTTTGCCCTAAAGATGCCGCTTTGTCTGAGCAGTGCATCAACAAGAGTGGTTTTGCCGTGATCTACATGAGCAATAATTGCAATATTCCTAAATGTTGTAATGGGCAAATGATTATTACCTCCTTCTAAAATATAAAATATATCAGTTTTTCTCCCAACAAACAACTTGTAGTTTTCTTTAATTTGGCTAGATAGATTTAGTCTCTAACTTTGATAAATTAAGGGGCAGCGATGCTGCCCCTTAATTCAAGCTTTCAAATTCAAATTATTTTTATAACGTAAGGCCTCCCTGAACTAGATTCTGGGAGGCCTCTAATTGTTAATATCCTAAGTTTTGGCTGGGGCGGCTGGATTCGAACCAACGAAATGCCGGTGCCAAAGACCGGTGCCTTACCGCTTGGCGACGCCCCAAAACAAAATAATAATGGGGTGGGTAATGGGACTCGAACCCACGACCCCCAGAGCCACAATCTGGTGCTCTAACCAACTGAGCTATACCCACCATGTGTTGGTAAATTATCTTGCTCTTGCTCGACTCCGTATGAGGTATGTTAACAAATAATCAATGCCTTGTCAAGGAAAAAGCGGCAGCTAACCGGTGTAATTAATTTTAAAACAGTTTATCCTTATTCGATAAAGAAATACGTTTTTCCTGTTGATAATTTTTAGTGGTACGGATATAATTGAAAAAGTAATATTAGTAACCACCAAGTGCTGGTAATTATTGAAGTAGGCTGGCGCGACGGGCTTTAAAACCCACCGGCAACAAGGACAATAATTGGCGCCAGGGCTATTGCAAGCCTTGGTTTTTTAATATATTTTGAAGGAAATAGTATTGTTTTTGTAGAATAGCTTTTTAAAATGGTTAAGATATGTTATATGGTTTTTTATAGCAGTTGGATCAAGAGGAGAGGGTGTGACTTTTCTAAAATAGCAACTATCTAATCTAATCAAACTATTTAAGGAGGAGCATATATGAAAGCTAACGCGGAAAGGATAGAAAAAAACACTGTTCTCCTTGAAGTTGAGGTGGACTCGGAGCTATTCTCACAGGCTGTTGATAAAGCCTACCGCAAAATTGTACGTAACATAAATATCCCGGGTTTTCGCAAGGGTAAAACCCCGCGTGTGATCCTTGAGCGTTATATCGGCAAGGAAGCTATTTACGAAGAAGCGATGGAAGCGCTGGTGCCCGAAGCCTACATAGAGGCGGTAAAGGATACCGGTATTGAACCTATTGACAAGCCGGAGGTCGAAATTATTCAGGTTGAAGAAGGTAAGCCGGTAGTTTTTAAAGCTACCGTTCAAGTAAAACCAGAAATAGAGTTAGGTCAGTATAAAGGACTGGAAGTAGTAAAGCCGGTCATTAATGTTACCGAAGAAGATGTACAGAAAGAACTGGATCGTTTACAAAACAGTCATGCCAAGTTGCTGACTTTAGAAGAAGGCATGGTTGAAAACGGTGATATTGCCGTTATAGATTTTCTAGGGAAAATTGACGGCGAGCCTTTTAAGGGGGGAGAGGGCAAAGAATATTCCCTGGAGATCGGCTCAGGTTCTTTTGTCGGAGGATTTGAAGATCAGGTTATTGGCATGTCTATTGGCGAGACCAGGGATATACAGGTAACTTTCCCTGAAAACTATCAGGCGGAGGAATTGGCCGGTAAAGACGTTGTCTTTACCGTCACAGTTAGCGGAATTAAAAGGAAAGAGCTGAGTCCGCTGGATGACGAGTTTGCCAAGGATGTCAGTGAGTTTGATACCTTAGAGGAATTAAAGAATGATCTCACGAATAAATTAGAAGTAAACGCAGAGAACAGATCAAAATTTACACTTAGAAGTGAACTTCTCAATAAGGTTGTTGACCAGTCTGCGGCTGAGATTCCCGATAGTATGATTGAGCAGCAAATTGGAGAAATGATTGCCAACATGGGCAACAGCTTTGCCAATCAAGGTCTCTCTATTGATGATTACCTCAAGTATACTAATTCATCTATGGAAAAAATGAGGGAGAATTTCCGGCCGGAGGCAGAGCAAAACATAAAAACTGCTCTGGTAATGGAGTCAATCGCCAAAACGGAAGAAATTAAACCGTCTGAAGAGGATATACAGGCGGAAATAGAGCGAGTTGCTTCGCTATACCGTCAAGATCCAGGAGAATTCCGTAATATGCTTGAAAATGAAGGCAACCTCAGTTACATTACTGAGAATTTAGTCAAGGAAAAAACATTACAGTTTTTGGTAGATAACGCTAAAATAATTGAGGGCACCAACAATCAGAGTGTAGAATAGTAATATAAAAATATCCTCATTGGTTATGCGCAGGGGGAAATATTCAGGAGGTGGAGCGATTATGAATTTAGTGCCAATTGTAGTAGAACAAACTAACCGCGGCGAACGATCGTATGATATCTATTCAAGGCTTTTAAAGGACCGGATAATTTTTTTAGGCGGACCGATAGACGACTATGTAGCTAACCTTGTGATCGCGCAGCTTCTTTTCCTGGAGGCTGAAGACCCCGAGAAAGATATTCACCTCTATATCAATTCCCCTGGTGGTGTGGTTACTGCTGGTATGGCTATTTATGATACCATGCAGTATGTTCGGCCTCCTGTATCCACTATCTGCCTGGGGCAGGCGGCCAGCATGGGATCACTGCTCCTGACTGCCGGGGCAAAAGGGAAGCGTTTCGCCCTACCTTATGCCAGGATCCTGATTCACCAGCCTCTAGGTGGGGTTCAAGGCCAGGCAACAGATATAGATATACACGCCAAGGAAATATTACGGATGAGAGAATATCTTAATGAAATCCTTTCCAGGCATACAGGTCAGCCTTTGGATAAAATAGCCGGGGATACCGAACGGGACTTCTTTATGTCGGCACAGCAAGCTAAAGAATATGGTATTATTGACGAGGTGTTCGATGTCAGGAAGTAAAGGTAAAAGAGGTGGAAATGTGTTTAACGATAAAGGACAATTGAAATGTTCCTTTTGTGGTAAACTTCAGGATCAGGTAAAAAAGTTGGTTGCCGGTCCGGGTGTCTATATTTGTGATGAATGCATTGAATTGTGTAACGAGATCATCGAGGAGGAGCTCAGTGAAGATCTGGGTATAGAACTTGGTGAAATCCCGAAGCCAAAAGAGATCAAGGAAATTTTGGACCAGTATGTAATTGACCAGGAAGATGCCAAGAAATCCCTCTCAGTTGCCGTTTATAACCACTATAAGCGGATTAATCTAGGGGGCAAGATAGATGATGTGGAACTGCAAAAGAGCAATATTGTCATGCTGGGGCCTACCGGAAGCGGGAAAACACTTCTGGCGCAAACTTTGGCTCGTCTATTAAACGTACCTTTTGCCATTGCCGATGCTACATCACTGACTGAGGCCGGTTATGTCGGCGAAGATGTTGAGAATATTCTACTAAAGCTAATTCAGGCTGCAGATTATGATGTGGAAAAAGCAGAAAAAGGGATTGTTTATATCGACGAAATTGATAAGATTGCCCGTAAATCGGAAAACCCTTCTATTACTCGGGATGTTTCCGGTGAAGGTGTGCAGCAGGCGCTTTTAAAAATACTTGAAGGTACTGTGGCCAGTGTGCCGCCTCAAGGTGGGCGTAAACACCCCCATCAGGAGTTCATTCAGTTAGACACCACTAATGTGTTGTTTATCTGTGGAGGGGCATTTGATGGGATTGAAAAGCTTATTGAGAACCGTACCGGCAAGAAGTTAATGGGTTTCGGGGCTGAGATCAAACCGAGGAAAGAAGTAAAAATTGGGGAAATCCTGAAAAGTATTTTACCGGAAGACCTTTTGAAGTATGGTCTCATTCCTGAATTCGTGGGCAGGTTGCCAGTTATTGTTACGCTGGATGCCTTGGATGAAGATGCGCTTATTCGTATTCTTACCGAGCCCAAAAACGCTCTGGTGAAGCAATATGAAAAAATGTTGCACTTGGATGGGGTTACCCTTGAATTTACTCCGGACGCGCTAAGAGCAGTGGCCGAAGAAGCTCTCAGGCGCAATACCGGCGCCAGGGGTCTACGATCTATCTTAGAAGAGGTAATGCTTGAGGTCATGTATGATATTCCTTCTCGTAATGATATCGCCAAGTGTATTATTACCAAGGAAACCATTCAAAAGAAGGAAGCGCCACGAATTATTGCTGTCGAACAAAAAAAGAAAGAAGTAACAGCATAGAACAGCTGTTGATTAGTAATGCCTTTATAATAGTAAAACATGGAAGCTTCCGGCCATATACCCGGCTGAAGTTTTCATGTTTTTTTGTTAAAAAATATGGTTAAAATTTGTAAATTATAGCAATACTACAAGTAACGCTATTGTATCTGAAAGGAGGTTCCCCATGGGAGTGTATTCTTCCGGGTTTGGAAGTATCTTAACTTTTATTCAAGTGTTTTTTGCGGTAATCATCGGCTTATATTTTTGGAATTTATTAAAAACTCAACATGGCAGTAAAAATGTATTGGAAAAGGAATCTAGGAAAGAGCTGGAGAAGCTCAGGAAGCTACGAGCCATTTCCTTGACGGAACCGCTTTCTGAGAAAACCCGCCCGGCTAGTTTTGCGGATATTATCGGACAAACGGAGGGCCTGAAATCCTTACGCGCAGCTCTCTGCGGGCCCAATCCCCAGCACGTGATCATATACGGCCCCCCTGGTGTAGGTAAAACAGCTGCGGCCAGGCTAATATTGGAGGAAGCTAAAAAGAACCCATACTCTCCCTTCAAATCTGACGCAAAATTTATTGAGATAGATGCTACTACTGCGCGTTTTGACGAGCGTGGTATTGCGGATCCGTTGATTGGCTCAGTTCACGATCCGATTTATCAGGGGGCTGGTCCTATGGGCATGGCTGGTATTCCTCAGCCGAAGGCCGGTGCAGTGACAAAGGCGCACGGCGGGGTATTATTTATTGATGAGATCGGTGAACTTCACCCTAATCAGATTAACAAGCTGTTGAAGGTGATGGAAGACCGTAAGGTGCAGCTGGAGAGTGCCTATTATAGTTCTGAGGATAGTAACATACCTTTTCACATCCACGATATATTTCAGAACGGCTTACCGGCGGACTTCCGGATGGTAGGCGCCACAACGCGAGGTGCGGAGCAGATTGCGCCGGCCATTCGTTCCCGCTGCATGGAGATATTTTTCCGCCAGCTTTTACCTGAGGAAATTGAAAAGATTGCTGCCAATGCTGCCGCTAAAATTAGTCTCCCCCTTCAGGCAGGAGCGCTGGATATAATTAAAAAATATGCCACTAATGGCCGCGAGGCGGTAAATATTATTCAAATTGCCGGGGGATTGGCTATTACTGAGGAGCGCAGTGATATCCGTATTGTTGATATCGAATGGGTGGTTCAAAGTGGTCAGTATACCCCGCGTCCCGATAAAACCATACCAGAGTGCCCCCAGGTCGGGCTTGTAAATGGACTAGCTATTTATGGCCCAAACATAGGTGCTCTTTTAGAGGTGGAAGCAAACGCTATGCCTGTTGCACATGGACAGGGTAAGGTGACTATTACCGGATTAGTGGAAGAAGAGGAATTGGGTGGATCCGGCAAAACTGTGCGTCGCAAGAGCATGGCCATGAGTTCTGTGGATAACGTATTGACCGTGCTCCGCCGGATAATGGAGCTTGATCTGCGTGATTTTGACATCCATATTAATTTCCCGGGGGCGTTGCCTACCGACGGCCCTTCAGCCGGTGTCACAATTGCCACCGCGGTTTATTCAGCAATTCTTGGCTTACCAGTAAATAATACCGTCGCCATGACCGGTGAAGTATCTATTCGAGGCCTGGTCAAGCCTGTTGGCGGTATAGTGGCCAAGGTCGAAGCAGCTGGTCGGGCGGGTGTCAAAAAGGTGTTGATACCTGCTGAAAACTACCAGGAGATTTTCTGTGATCTGAGCGACATACAGGTAATACCGGTGAAATACTTGGAAGAGGTAATCAGACTGGCCTTGATTAATCTGCCGGAGTTAGAAAGGAAGCTAGAAATTCCAGCCCTTGCTTCTGAAGTACTAAGCGCCTCAAGCTTTGTGACGGGACATTCAGCAGTCTAATAAAATATTCTGAATTAAGCAGGAGATTAACCACCTTTTAAGGAATACTCTTATGTATTATTCCTTGGGAGGTGGTTTATGATGAAAAAAATTTTAGTGGCATACGATTTTGAAGAACAGTCAAAGAGAGCACTGAAAACCGCCATTCAAATGGCAAAGAACGGTTATGGTGAGATTTACCTGGTTACCTCAGTGGAAAGACCAGGAAAAACTATTGATGAAAATACTCGTAAATATTATGAAAGAATCCTTGAAGAGGCTGAAGCCAGGGCAAAAAAAGATGGTGTTGCAGTTCCAGCTGAAGTTATGTACGAGATAATGAAAGGGCTGAAAGGACACACCCTTATCGACTATGAAAAAGTATTGGAGGATGTCGCGGCCGAGGCAAAAGCAGAAGGTGTTTCAATTCGGACTAAAGTTTTGTATGGCAGCAAACCGGGTGAATCAATTGTCGAGTTTGCTCAACAAGAAAAAATTGATATCATCGCCTTAGGTAGCAACAACCGTGGTCCCCTTGATAAATTCTTTTTAGGCAGTGTTTCTAGCTACGTGACTGTGAAGTCAGATAGCGCCGTGTTAGTGATTAAATAGGTAAAACATTGGCCGGCAAAACAGGCCATAACATCATTTTATTTCACGATAATCCCGTAAATGCGGGGTTATCGTGTTTATTTGTAATTATTGCTATAGGGCTTTTCTGAATTTCATGTTAAAATAAGTTCGTATATTTGTACGCCTAATATTATGACAGCAGAAGCAATATAATGTTTAAAAGGGGGCGCAGCTATGAATTCAGAAACTAAGATTCTGCCTTTATTGCCTTTGCGGGGTATCCTGGTCTTTCCTTACATGGTAATCCACCTTGATGTAGGCCGCGAAAAATCAGTAAATGCTATTGAAGAAGCAATGGCTAGGGACCAGGTTGTCTTTTTAGCGACACAAAAGGATGCACAAACCGACGAGCCAGGCCCGGATGATATTTTTCAAATAGGCACTGTAGCAGAAGTCAAGCAGATATTGAAGTTACCTGGTGGGACTATTCGGATTCTGGTTGAGGGACTCGCCAGGGCTAAAATCTGCCGTTTTATAACTAACGAATCATATTATCAAGTAGAAGTTAAACAATATTCTGATGATATTCAAAAAAGCAGTGAAATAGAAGCTTTTATGCGCAGTCTTAATTTCCAGTTCGAACAGTATGTTAAATTATCCAAGCGGATACCGCCAGAAACAGTTGTCACCGTTGTTAATCTAGATGAGCCGGGACGACTCGCGGACACGATTGCTTCCCACTTAACGCTGCGGATAGAAGAAAAGCAGGAGCTTCTTGAAGCAATAGATATAGTCCAGCGGCTGGAAAAACTGTGTGCAATTGTAGTAAAAGAGTTGGAAATTGTTGAATTGGAGCGGAAGATCAATATTCGTGTGCGCAAGCAAATGGAAAAAACACAGAAAGAGTATTATTTGCGCGAACAAATGAAGGCTATCCAGCGTGAGCTTGGTGAAAAAGATGAACGGGCCGAGGGTGAAGATTTGAGGAGGAAAATCGCTGAGGCCAAGCTGCCCAAGGAAGTAGAAGAAAAAGCAATAAAGGAAGTCGAACGCCTGGAAAAAATGCCTCCGATGGCTGCCGAGGCTGCAGTGGTGCGTAATTATCTGGATTGGCTGCTATGTCTGCCCTGGAATAAGTCCACTCGGGACCGGATGGACATTAAAGCTGCTGAAAATATTTTGGAAGAAGACCACTACGGCTTAAAGACTGTTAAAGAGCGTATTTTAGAATACCTTTCTATCCGAAAACTAGCCAAGAAAATGAAAGGCCCGATTATCTGTTTTGTTGGGCCGCCAGGTGTTGGTAAAACTTCTCTGGGCCGTTCCATTGCCCGGGCCCTGGAGCGTAAGTTTATCCGTATGTCCTTGGGCGGAGTGCGCGATGAGGCGGAAATCCGCGGGCACCGGCGCACTTATGTTGGCGCTATGCCAGGGCGGATCATCCAGGGGATAAAGCAAGCAGGCTCTAGAAATCCTGTTTTTTTGTTGGATGAAATTGATAAGATGAGCATGGACTTTCGTGGCGATCCGTCGGCAGCGCTTCTTGAAGTATTGGACATGGAACAAAACAACACTTTTAGCGATCACTACATTGAAGTCCCGTTTGATTTGTCAAACGTGATGTTTATCACAACAGCAAATGTGCAGCATAATATTCCCCGCCCGTTGCTGGACCGCATGGAGGTCATCTATCTGTCCGGTTATACGGAAGAGGAAAAAGTGCAGATAGCTTTACGTTATCTAATACCCAAGCAAATTAAAGAGCACGGGTTAACTAAAGAGATGCTTAAGATATCTGAAAACACAGTTCGTAAGATCATCCGTGAGTATACCAGGGAGTCCGGTGTGCGGAACATAGAAAGACAGATAGCGACAATTTGCCGCAAAACGGCAAGGCAGATTGTTACCGATAAGACCAAGAAGATCCAGGTAACCACACAAAATTTAAATCAGTTTTTAGGTTCTCCCCGCTTCCGGTATGGCATTGCCGAGCAGACTGACCAGGTTGGGGTAGCAACCGGACTAGCCTGGACTGAGGTAGGCGGCGATACGCTGGCGATCGAGATTTCTATATATAAGGGAAACGGTAATTTGACCTTGACGGGCAAATTAGGCGATGTCATGAAGGAATCTGCTCAGGCCGGCTATAGTTATATCCGCGGCCGGGCCTGTGAACTAGGTATTGAAGAAGGTTTTTTTGATAAGCAGAACATCCATATCCATGTTCCTGAAGGGGCTATACCTAAAGACGGACCTTCGGCCGGTATTACTATGGCTACTGCACTGGCATCGGCCATTACCGGGCGCAAAGTGAGACATGATGTGGCCATGACTGGTGAAATTACCCTGCGAGGGCGGGTACTACCGGTTGGTGGAATTAAAGAAAAGATACTTGCTGCCCATCGCGCCGGTATAAAAACCTTGCTTTTACCAAAAGATAATGTAAAAGATCTGGATGAGGTTCCAAAAAAGGTAAAGGATAAAATTAACTTTATTCTGGTGGACCATATGGATAAGGTATTAGAAGCGGCTCTTGTTGAGCAAGAGTATAGTATGGATTTTGCTGTTTCTCCAGTAGTGCCGCCGGAAGTCTATCAATCAGCTGTGATTAACGATGGAGGTACTCCTGTTCCCTCATGAAAATAACTAGTGCCGAATTTGTTACAAGTGCAGTTAAACCAGAACACTACCCGGCAGGGGAACTTTGTGAAGTTGCCCTGGCCGGGCGTTCTAATGTGGGGAAGTCATCTCTACTGAATAAACTTGTAAATAGGAAGGGCCTTGCCCGTACCAGCAATACTCCCGGGCGAACTCGCCTGATTAACTTTTTCATTGTCAACGGACTTTTTTATCTGGTGGACCTCCCGGGCTACGGTTATGCCAAAGTGCCTGTTAGCGAGCGGGAAAGCTGGAGAAGAATGATTACGACCTATTTGCAGAAAAGAGAGAATTTGAAAGGAATATTGTTGCTCATCGATAGTCGTCATCCGCCGTTTGCCCAGGATATCCAGATGTATGGCTGGTTTAAGGAGAATGGTATTCCTGTTCTGGTAGTTACAACTAAAGCTGATAAATTATCCCGTTCGAAGCTGCTTCGCTCGATGCAGGTAATCAAGGGCAACCTGTCGATGTCCCCGAAAGACGTGCTGGTTCCATTTTCAGCGGTAACCGGTCAGGGACGGAACGAATTGCTTGATTTAATCGGACATTGGGTTGGTATTACCAGCTAGGATAATTAATTATTTAACAGTCTTCTTAATAGTGAATTTCTCTTTGGCTTTTCTATTTCCTGATTATATACTATAGTCTCAGCTGCCTGCCTGGCAAAATCCGTAATAACAGCGGTTTCGTAGGGAACAAAACTCGCAATTTCCCCCGCTTCTTTGGCTGCAGTATTAAAATTTTCATAGGCTTCTCTGGATACAAGCGGGTTCTCAGCCCAAATTTTTAGGGACTGGTACCGTTTTATAGAGTTTAGAAGCACCTGCCTGTCGAGATTGTTAAAAGATGGGTATGCTACCTGTACAGCTTCCTCAGCGCTGTGCTGGTTAAGCCACAGCTGAGCTTTGTATATAGCATTTGTAAACCTTTGGATATTTTCCGGTTGCTCTTCTATATAGCATGGCATAGCAGCAAAGGCAGTTACAACCATAGTTCCGGAAGCTACTCCAACCGAGGCAACCACCTTACCATAACTTTTTATTTCTGCGTAAGAGGCTTCTGGTTCTAATAACTGGATGTAGTTGCCTGTTCCTGAGCGAAAGGCGCTAATACGCAGGGCTTCCGGTATATTATGATAAATTGTAACCCGGCGGTAGGGAGGAAGGTCATTTTCTCTTAGTACACTCTCCAGGGCGATTCCAGAGCTGTCGTCTTGAGAATTACCGATAATTGATTTATCTTTAAGGTTAGGCCACTGAAATTCAGAGTTATCTAGCTTCCCTAAAAGTAAGGAACCATCGCGCAAGGACATGGTAGCAAAAATTTTAGGTGAATTTCCCTCTTTAGCAGATTGGTCAGGGTTGAAGATGATTTTTTGTATCCCACATAGCGCTATATCCGTTCTTTGACTGTTTAAAGCAGCGCGAATGGCCCCGGGGCTAGAGGTGGTAATTTTGACAATAAGGTTCTGCTCCTCGAAAAACTTCAGGTTTTGGGCCAGGTATAAGGGTAAAAAATACGGTGATCGTACCGATTCCATAACCCGGACGGTTTGTGTTTCTTTCTCTTCAATGGTATTATTGCGGCTGTGCGTGATAAATATGATACTCAAGGCCAGGATAGTTATTGCTATCAAAAGTTTCATTTTAGTCTGCAATATTTTAACCCCCCTGCGTTTATATCACTTAAAATTTATTTTGATAAGTGAATTTTCATACCACTTAAGCTAAAGAACATTTTATTGAAGGATTTTTGTCTTTCCTGGAGAAAATATGCCGAGGAGGTGAAAACGTCTTATTAGTTTGCTACGATTCTACCTCCTTCGTTTTTTTAAGCGGAGGGGTTTTTAGTTTTACAATAGATATAAGGAGTGGATCCACTTGGTTAAAGATGATATTCCTTCAATTTACGATCCCCATTCAGTTGAGGACCGGTGGTACCATTACTGGGAAGAAAGCGGTTTTTTCCATCCTGAGGTTAGCCCTGAACAGGAACCTTTTTGTATTGTTATGCCGCCTCCCAATGTAACCGGGCAATTACATATGGGTCATGCCCTAGATAATACCTTGCAAGATATTTTGACCAGGTGGCGCAGAATGCAGGGGTATAATACCCTGTGGATGCCGGGCACCGATCATGCAGGTATTGCTACCCAGGCTAAAGTTGATGAACAATTGGTCCAGGAAGGGACCTCACGGTACGAAATTGGCCGGGAAGCATTTTTAAAGCGGGCTTGGGCCTGGAAAGATCAATATGGTGACCGGATCACTACCCAGCTCAGAAGGCTTGGCGCTTCCTGTGACTGGCAGCGGGAGCGGTTCACTATGGATGAAGGCTGCTCCGAGGCGGTGCTGGAAGTATTTGTTGATCTGTACAAGCGGGGGTTAATTTATCGTGATTACTATATTACAAACTGGTGCCCCAGGTGTAAGACCACTATCTCTGATATTGAGGTCGAGCACTTAGAAGAGCCGGGTCATTTCTATCATTTAAGATACCCGTTTAAAGACGGTAATGGTTTTATTGTGGTGGCAACCACTCGCCCGGAAACCGTACTTGGGGATACCGCCGTGGCGGTACACCCTGATGACGAACGCTATGCCGGAGTGGTCGGCAAAACCCTGATCCTACCTTTGGTTGGTCGGGAGATGCCGGTTATCGCCGATGAGTATGTAGATCCTTCTTTCGGCACCGGGGCGGTAAAGATTACCCCGGCCCATGACCCCAACGACTTTGAGGTGGGGCACCGGCATGAGCTGGAACAAATTATCGTGATCGACAAGGATGGTAAAATGAGCGCTGAGGCAGGCCCCCGTTACCAGGGGCTAGACCGCTATGAGTGCCGTAAGAAAATTGTCCGGGACCTGGAGGCAGGCGGCTATCTCACTAAAACAGAGGACTTGTCACACGGGGTGGGACACTGCTACCGCTGCAGCACGGTCATCGAGCCGATGCTCTCCCGCCAATGGTTTGTTAAAATGAAGCCCCTGGCTGAGGAGGCGATTGTGGCCGCTAAAACAGGCGACGTCCGCTTCATTCCGGAGCGGTTTACTAAGATATACTTGGGCTGGATGGAAAATATTCGCGACTGGTGTATCTCCCGCCAACTCTGGTGGGGGCACCGCATCCCGGTGTGGTACTGCCAGGACTGTGACGAGATGACGGCAGCAAAAAAACCGGTGGCGCAATGTCCTAAGTGCGGCAGTAGAAATATGGAACAGGACTCCGATGTGCTGGACACCTGGTTTTCATCCGCGCTCTGGCCATTTTCCACCTTGGGCTGGCCCAAGCAAACGATTGAGTTGGCTTACTATTATCCCACCTCGGTGCTGGTTACCGGCCGTGATATTATTTTTTTCTGGGTGGCCCGGATGATCTTTTCCGGCCTGGCGTTTATGAATAACGTGCCGTTTAAGGAAGTATTCATTCATGGTCTGGTCCTGGACGCCCTGGGGCGAAAAATGAGTAAGTCGCTTGGCAACGGGGTAGACCCGATTGATGTCATTGAATCTCACGGCGCCGACAGCTTGCGCTTCATGCTGGTAACCGGTAATACACCGGGTAATGACTTACGTTTTAATTTCGAAAAATTGGAAGGCGCCCGCAACTTTGCCAATAAGCTCTGGAACGCCTCGCGGTTTGTAATGATGAACCTGAAGGATTATAATCCCGACGGACAGACCGGCCAGTACACACTGGCCGACCGCTGGATTCTTAGCCGCTTCCAAAACGTGGCCGGAGAGGTTACCAGGTTGCTTGAGGACTATGAGCTGGGCGAGGCAGCCCGGGTGCTATATGAATTTATCTGGAATGAATTTTGTGATTGGTACATTGAGCTGGTCAAGCCGAGGCTATACGGAAAAACAACTCCCCAGGACCGTTATACCGCACAATACGTGCTAACAGCAGTGCTCAAGAATACTCTAGAACTGCTACACCCGTTTATGCCGTTCATTACCGAAGAAATTTGGCAGCACTTACCAGGCAGGGGAGTGACGATAATGCGTGCTTCCTGGCCAGTAGCCCGGGAAGAGCTGTTAGATACAGAAGCTGAGTATGAGATGGGGGTGCTGATGGAGGTAACGAAAGCCATCAGGCATATCCGCAGTGAAATGAACGTTCCACCCGGTCGTCCGGTCGAGACCTTGCTGGAGGTTAGTGCTAATGCTACCAGGGCCCTCCTGAAACGGGATACTGGAGTTATAAAAGGTCTGGCAAACGCCAGCATCAGTATTTATCAAACACTAAATGAAAAACCAGAACAGGCTGCCCATGCTGTTACCCGAGGGGTCGAGGTGTTTATTCCGTTAAAGGGGTTAATCGATATTGATAAGGAAACAGCCCGGTTGAGGAAAGAACTTATTGTTTTGGAAAAGGACCTGGCCCGGGTGCAGGGTAAGTTAAACAATCAGGGGTTTTTAGGCAAGGCCCCAGCGGATGTGATTGAAAAAGAGCGGAAAAAAGAAGTTGAGCTTTCCGCCAAGCAGTCCGCTGTCAGGGAAAGACTCTCCATGCTGGTGGGATAAAGAAATAAATTTTGATTATTCGAACCAGCAGATATTGGGATGTAACCTGGATTCTATTGTGGATATTCGGTTTCTGGAGATTCCGTAGCGGGTTATACAGTGGGAGTGCACTGGTAGTCCTGGTGGATATCAAGTTCTGGAGGTTTCTTAGTGGACTATATAGCGGCAATGGGTTATCTGTCTGAATTGACTAAATTTGGGTTTAATTTTGGCTTGGAGCGGATCGAGGAGTTGTTGAAACGTCTGGACAACCCGCATCGCAGATTAAAAATAGTGCATATCGGCGGGACGAATGGCAAAGGTTCAACTACGGTCATGCTGGCAAATATTTTGCAGTCTGCCGGGTACCGGGTAGGGACTTTCACTTCGCCCCACCTCCATTCTTATACTGAACGGTTCCGGATCAATGGGGAACAAATTGACAGGCAAAGGGTTGCTAGTATAATCGAAGACCTCCGGCCACTCCTGGAAGAGATGGTCGTCGGGGGATTTGAGCACCCCACTGAATTCGAAGTGAGCACTGCTATCGCATTTCAATATTTTGATCAGGAAAAAGTTGACTTTCTGGTATTAGAGGTTGGGTTGGGCGGCGCCGTTGATTCCACCAACGTGATGATACCGCTAATCTCGGTTATTACTAATGTTGCTGTGGATCACACTAACTATTTGGGTAAAACTATTGGTGAAATAGCCCGGGTTAAGTCCGGTATTATTAAGCCCGGTATTCCTGTAGTCACCGCCGCAGCAGGAGAGGCTCTGGAAATTATTACAGAAGTTTGCCTGGCCGGGGGCGCTCCATTAACGGTGGTGGGTCGGGATATTACCTGGGGGCAAATGTCCTCATCCCCTTCAGGTCAGCAATTTTGGGTTAGAGGACGCCGGAATATTTATGAGGACCTGTGGCTTTCTTTGATTGGCAGACATCAGCAGGTTAATGCCGCGACGGCCATTGCAGCGGTAGAGCTATTGGTTGGCTATGGTATACCAGTTGGGGCCGGGGCTGTACGGGGAGGTCTGGCAGCTACGCGCTGGCCGGCCAGACTGGAAAGCTTTAGTGGAGAGCCGCTGGTATTAATTGACGGTGCACATAATTACGAAAGTGCACGAAGCCTGCGCCAGGCATTGGCAGAATACTTTCCAGGCAGGAGCCTGGTGCTTTTGATCGGAATGCTGGAAGATAAGGAGTGGGGTAAGGTAGCGGCTGAACTGGCGCCGGTGGCCAGGGCGGTTGTGGTAACCAAGCCGGACAGCCCGCGGGCCGGGTACTGGCAGGGCATTGCCAGCGAGATGCGGTGCTATGTCCCGGAGGTTTATCTGCTGGAGGATATAAAAGAGGCTCTTGACCAGGCGCTGTCCCTAGCCCGGTCGGGAGAGCTAGTGTGTGTTACCGGTTCGCTGTATATGGTGGCTGGGGTGAGGGAATTAATTATAAAAACGAGGGGAATCAACAATGTCTTTTGAAGAAAAGCTAGGGCTATTGGGTATAACCATCCCGGCGGCGCCCACGCCGGTTGCGGCCTATATACCGGCAGTGCTTTCGGGTAGCTTTGTATATACGTCAGGACAGCTTCCCATAGTTGACGGAAAACTTAAGTTTGCCGGAAAGCTTGATCGTGATCTAACAACGGAAGAGGGTTATCAGGCGGCACGCCTGTGTGCGATCAATTGCTTGGCTGCTATAAAAGGTGTTCTTGGTAGCTTAGACAATATTAGTAGAGTTGTTAAGGTTACTGGATTTGTCAATAGCCTGGCTGGATTTAACCGGCAGCCCCAGGTGGTTAACGGTGCTTCAGAATTTCTTTGCGAGGTTTTTGGTGAATTGGGCAAACACGCCCGGTCAGCGGTTGGTGTAAGTGAATTGCCCCTTGATGCCGCGGTCGAAGTAGAGTTGATTATTGAAGCAAAGCAGTTCTAAGCAGGCTATAAATGCCAATGGATCTGGATTTTAGCCAAGCCTTGTTATAGATATCTTTAAATGGTAAACTATGATAGTGAAATCATATGTTTTTCAAGCTTAAGAACTTTTGATACGGGTGATTCAATGGCTAAGAGCTTTAATAAAGCTAACAGTAGTATATGGGTGCTGTTCCTGCTCCTGCTAGTAGGCGGATTGATTGGCAGTGCAATTGGAAATACGCTGGCTCCGGCGCTACCCTGGCTAAAAACGACATCAACCATAGGATTAAAGCCATTCACTCTAGATTTGCAGTTTTTTAGCATGACTTTTGGCTTTACTTTTAACTTAAGTGTGTTTACAGCCTTGGGGTTTATTATTGGCTACTTAATATATAAGCGGGTGTAAGAATGACGAAAAAGTTGATCCTTGCCTCAGCTTCGCCGCGCCGTTCACAATTATTAAAACAAATGGGATTAGATTTCCGGATCATAATTTGCAATCAGGAGGAAAACATTCCGCCCGGTCTAAAACCTTTTGAGGTGGTTGAACAACTGGCCGAAAGGAAGTCCAAGGCAGTAGCAAAAGGCCTGAATGACGGAATTGTGATTGGAGCGGACACTATAGTAGTATGGCGTGGTAATGTGCTGGGCAAGCCGTCTAGTGCGCGAGAAGCCGAGGAGATGTTAAATAACTTGCAAGGCAGTACGCATGAGGTATATACTGGGGTGGCTCTGGTAGATGCTTTGAGCAGTAAGATCAAGGTCGATCACGAAATTACCAGGGTAATTTTTAGACCGGTGGGGATGGACGAGATACGGCGGTATGTAGCTACCGGTGAGCCGATGGACAAGGACGGGAGTTTGGTGGGTACGATGTACCGGAACTCTTCTTGCTTGTCAAATAGTATGTTGAACGAGAAAGAATTTTCTCCCAGAGGTACTGGCTGTGCCGGCGCTTATGCAATACAGGGAATAGGGACTATATTTGTAGAAAGAATTGAAGGGGATTACACTAATGTAGTGGGATTGCCTTTGCCCTTATTATATAAGATGTTAAAAAAAATGGGATATGATATCTTGGACAAAAAAAATGAGCAGGCATATTAGCCTACTCACGATAAGAAACCCCTCACTTTATTTTGAGCTGAGGGGGCGTTAGCTGTATGTTTCCAGATAAATATTTTTAACTAGTCCTTTGAGACTCTGATCGTAGATGGGGTAGTATACTGGATTACCTCAATGTTTGCTATAGTTACCTCCCTTTTCTCCCCGTTGTAGCTCCGTAGTTAATTTGCTTGCTACTGTCATCCTATTTAGTAAGTTATTATTCTTCTGAACAGACTATCAATGCCTTGCTAAAACATATTTGCTATAATAAAATAGTCTTGGTTTTCGTATAAGATACTAAGACAAGCTCTGTAAGAAACCCAATTATAACAATGTATAACCATTTTTTAGCAGGGGCGCTCAGAAGGTTGGGTCAGTTTTTATTAAACAAATGTTATACTAATATTGTAGGCCTTACACTGGCTAGACTGCTAGACTGCTAAAATGCTTAAAAATTTTGCGTAAAATGTACCGGTATGTAGCCTGGCTGTATTTGAAAAAATAACGCCAAGAATTTAGTAATAATAATTAGAAAGGGGCCGAGAAATGCGCATCGGTCTGTTTTCAAAGGATATGGGAATGGATTTGGGCACTGCCAATTGCCTTATTTATGTCAAGGGAAAAGGTACCGTTATTCGTGAGCCCTCGGTAGTGGCTGTTCAAAAGGATACCGGGCAGGTGCTTGCAGTAGGGGAAGAAGCAAAGAGAATGATCGGGCGCACACCGGGTAACATAGTTGCAATTAGGCCGTTAAAAGATGGAGTTATCGCCGATTTCGATGTTACTCAAAGTATGATCAAATACTTTATTAATAAGTCACTGCGAAACTACACTTTTTTATTCCGCCCCCGGGTAGTGGTGGGTGTTCCGTCGGGAGTCACCACAGTAGAGGAAAGAGCAGTACGCGAAGCGGCTCTGCAGGCCGGGGCAAGAGAAGCCTATCTGATTGAAGAACCGATGGCCGCGGCGATCGGGGCGGGGCTACCTGTTCATGAGCCTACCGGTAATATGATCGTCGATATTGGCGGCGGAACAACTGAAGTTGCTGTTATTTCTCTGGGCGGTATTGTTACCAGTCGCTCGAGCAGGCTTGCCAGCGATGAGATGGACGAAGCAATTATTAATCATGTTAAACGCACCTATAACTTAATGATTGGCGAGCGTACTGCAGAGTCAATTAAGATCCAGATTGGTTCAGCCTACCCGCTTGAGGATATAGAAACAGAAGAGGTGCGCGGGCGCGATCTGATCACAGGATTGCCTAAAACTGTCCAAATTACTTCGGAAGAAATTTACAAGGCCCTTTCGGAGCCTGTAGCTAGCATTATTGAGGCAATCAAGTCTACACTTGAGCAGACTCCACCGGAATTAGCAGCTGATATTATGGACCGGGGCATTGTTATGGCAGGTGGCGGATCGCTTTTACGCGGTTTGGACCGCTTGGTTATGGAGGAGACGGGGATGCCGGTAAGTATGGCCGAAGAACCATTGCTGGCTGTGGCATATGGCGCGGGGCGGGTGCTGGAGAATATCGACGTGCTGCGAAAAGTCTTAATCCAGACCAAAAGGCTGGCTTAGTATAATCAACACAACTAAGATAGGGGGAAATCAGGGTGCGTGGGGCAACTGCCAAAAGGCTGTTTTTACTTGCCGTCTTGTTGGCGACTACCCTGGCGGTAATGCATTTTACAGTTCCGGAGCGAACCCGGTCGGTCTCATTGGAGTACAGGTTCAGGGACACTCTGGCGCCGGTACAGGTTGGCTTAACATGGTTGAGCGGGCAGGTACGTCACCTAATGTCACTCCCCGTGTCTACGGTGAGAGCGGGAGCGCGCAATCAGTTCCTGGAACAGGAGGTTGCGCGCCTGGAGAGCCAGGTTGTTAAATTGACTGAATATAAGCTGGAGAGTGAGCGTTTGGCCAACTTGTTAAACTATAAGCATATCGTGGCTGAAGATTATAATTTGCTTGCTGCTTCTGTAGTGAGCAGGGACCCGGGCAACTGGTTCGGGACTGTTAGCTTAAATAGGGGTGCAGTTGATGGTATTAAAGAAAATATGACCGTTCTTACTCCGGAAGGACTGGTGGGACGGGTGTTTTCTGTTTCTTCTACTACCTGCGGGGTCCTATTAATTACCGACCCCCGTAGCGGAGTTGGCTCACTAATTCAGGAATCCCGCATCTCGGGGGTTGTTGAGGGTACTGCCGGCAGTATTGGGATGGCCAGAATGATCCATATTCCGAATAATGCGCCTTTAGAGATAGGGCAGGCGGTGATTACCTCAGGTCTAGGGAGTATTTTCCCAAAGGACATTCCAATAGGGGAAATAACCGATATTCGTAGTGAGCCCTCCGGGCTTTTTAATAGCGCCGACATATGTCCGTACGCTGACTTGAGCCGGCTGGAGGAAGTACTAATCATTACCAGCGTAAACACTTAAAAACCAGGACACTTTGAGGGAGGAGGTCAATAAGTTGCCATTTCCCGCATTATTGCTCTTGTTTGGGGCGGTTTTGATTTTGCAGTCTACAGTTCTTGGTTTCATCACTGTTTATGGGATTAAACCAGACTTGATTCTGTTAATGGCTGTTTTCAATGGCTTCCTCCTGGGTCCCAGGCAGGGAGCTTTTTTAGGTTTTGTCGGTGGTATCATGGCAGATTTGTTCACCGGAAGCTATATTGGCATGAACGCCATTTCTAAAATGGTTGCCGGTTATTTAGCAGGGATCTTCGGTGAACGTTTTTACCAGGATAATGCTTTGGTTTTATCCGGGGTTACTTTTGTTTCCTCAATATTAGGTTTATTGGTGGACTACCTGCTATTGCATTTTTTGGAGATCCAGGTGACTATTTTTTATGCATTTTTCAGGGTAATAATTCCTACAGCCTTTTACAATGCAGTGTTAGTGCCGCTTCTTTATGGACATGTTCTTCGTTTCATGAAAATCAAGAGCAGCGAACCGTAGCGTTGTCACTAATGAATGGCGGGGAAATATGTTGCTAATATATTGAGTGAGGTGAAGAATGGAAAGAAATTTAATTGAAAAAAGAATGCATATTTATCTTTATATCGTTGTCATTTTGTTTCTAATTTTGGTTTCCAGACTTGCTTACATGCAATTGCTCCAAAACGATAAGTTTTCCACTTTGGCAAGGGAGAACCGAATGAGATTGATTACTATCACTGCCCCACGTGGCGAAGTTTTTGATCGCAACGGAATCAAACTGGTAGGCAATCAGCCGGTATATACAGTTTCTCTGGTGAACCTAGGCCGTAAAGACATGGGCGGGGTGGTTCAGAGACTAGCTGGGATACTGGGTACGGATGCTCAGGAAATTCAGCAGAAAATAGATCAGCAGGAGCGTTTATATGAACCGGTAAAACTGGCTACCAGGGTATCTGAGGAGATTGTGATTAAAATAGAAGAGCAGCGTCTCGAATTACCGGGGGTGGAAATAGATATTGAGCCTTTGCGGGAATATCCAAACGGGAACATGTTGGCTCATGTAATGGGATATGTGCGGGAAATCAATCCGGAGCAGCTTGCAGAAAATAAAGATAATGGCTATAAATCGGGTGATCGTTTCGGCCAGTCGGGTCTGGAATATACGTATGAACAGTACCTGCGGGGGCGGGACGGCGGGAGACAGGTGGAGGTGGACAGCAAGGCCAGGCCGGTGCGGGATCTGGGTGTTTTGGGCCCGGTGCCCGGTAACAACCTAATGCTCACAATTGACCATAAGGTGCAAAAGGCGGCGGAAGAAGCTTTGGCCAGATCCTCACAGGAAGCTCTAAGACAGGGATATGGGGAGGCGAGAGCCGGGGCCGCGGTGGCGATAGATGTGCGGAGTGGGGCGGTGCTGGCTATGGCCAGCTATCCAGGGTTCGATCCGGTTAAACTCTCAGGAGTATTATCCCAAAAGGAATATAATGAAGTTTTTAATTCTCCTTGGAACCCGATGTTGAACCGTGCTTTGCTTTCCTACGCGCCAGGCTCAACTTTTAAAATGATTGTGGCTATGGCAGGGCTGGAAACAGCTACTATAACACCTCAAACAATTATTTCCGACCCCGGTTACTTTATATGGGATAATCATCGGTACAACGACTGGAAGCTGAGCGGTCACGGGCAAGTAGATATGGTCAAGGCGATAAAAGTATCCTGTAACACATACTTTTATCAGCTCGGACTTAAGGTCGGCATAGATAATATAGCCAAGATTGCTAGAGAATTTGGACTTGGTGAAAAGACCGGCATTGAATTACCTGGAGAATATAGTGGTGTCGTACCTGGCCCTCCCTCCAAATTTCAGTTAAGGAAGCCATATTTGAGTTCTGAGGGTCTGAGAAAAGTAGAAGAAATCGAGCAGAGATACGAAGACCTTATGAACAAGGCAACCGGCGAAGAAGAAAAAAAACAACTGCTTGATAAGAAAGCGAAGGATTTGCTTGCGGTAAACTGGGAGCTCGCCTGGCATGATTACGATACAATTATCACTTCTATTGGGCAGGGTGATAGCAGCTATACTATACTTGGGATGGCAAATTATGTTGCTGCTATTGCCAACGGGGGCATCCTGTACAAACCATATTTGGTGCAAAAAGTCATTGATCCCTCCGGAAATGTGATCGAGGAAAATCAACCTGTTGTGGTCAGGCACACCAGCGTCTCACCGGAGACCCTGGCCGTGGTAAGAGAGGGTATGCGTGAAGTAGTGCTGCCCCCGAATGGCACCGCCCACGGTTTTTTTACAGGATTTCCGCCCGTGGCGGCTAAAACTGGAACGGGAGAAGTGTTCGGACACGATAATCATGCCCAGTTTGTTGCCTTTGCTCCCTATGCTCAGCCGGAAATTGCCGTAGCTGTAGTCATGGAATTTGCAGGCCACGGTGGTGCGATGGCCGGGCCGGTGGCTGAAAGTATGCTAGCCGCCTACTTTGGTTTGACTGATTTGAGCACAACATATATAAACACCCCGGAGTGATAAAATTTGTCAATTAAGTATGAAATTGTGTGGATTGTAAACCTTTTTTTTATTCAATTTTAGCAGGATTTGGTTTTCCTTTGTAGAATTTACTGGTAGTTGCAGTACTGGAGGTGATTGCTTCGGCTAATTCTTACAGTATTTCCGGATTCGGTCATGATCTCCCGGCTAAACTGGAAGATTTAATTGACGAGAACACTATACTGGTGCAGCGAACGCTGCGATCTGGCCAGAGTTTACATTATAATGGTAATGTAGTAATTTTAGGGGATGTTAACCCTGGGGCGGAGGTTGCTGCAACCGGCAGTATTATTATTATGGGTTCTTTGCGGGGGGTTGTGCATGCCGGGGCCGGAGGTGATGTAAACGCTATCGTAATGGCCTTCCACCTCCAGCCGACCCAGTTAAGAATTGCAGATCATATAACTAGGCCTCCGGATAATGGGGCTATTGACCCTGACTATCCTGAGATGGCGCAAATCAAAGGCGGGGTTGTTACGATTGAATCATTTCAGTATGCTGGAGAACGTCAGGGGAAGGTCACTTAACCAGTTACATATTTCCTGACCTCCAGTGCCTGGCGTCCAACGACTTAATAAGGGGGGATCTCAAAGGATGGGCCAAGTACTTGTAGTCACTTCCGGTAAAGGAGGGGTTGGAAAAACTACGACTACCGCAAATATTGGAACTGGGCTGGCAGCCGCTGGTCATAAAGTAGCTTTACTAGACACTGATATCGGCCTGAGAAATCTTGATGTGGTTTTAGGCTTGGAAAACCGGATAGTTTTTGATATTGTTGATGTCGTCAATGGGAATTGCCGTTTGCGGCAGGCATTAATTAGAGATAAGCGTTTTGAAGGTCTTCACTTGTTGCCGGCTGCCCAGACCAAGGATAAGACAGCGGTAAACCCGGACCAGATGCTTGGGCTAATTGCTGAATTAAAAAAGGAGTTTGATTATATAATTATTGACTGCCCAGCTGGGATTGAGCAAGGTTTTCGAAACGCCATCGCTGGCGCGGAAAAAGCTATCGTTGTTACAACACCAGAGGTTTCGGCAGTGAGGGATGCTGATCGAATTATTGGCTTGCTGGAGGCTTCCGATTTACGTGAGCCAAAATTAATCATCAACCGCATTCGTCCTAAAATGGTCAGACAGGGTGATATGATGAGTATCGAAGATATCCTCGATATACTCGCCGTTGATTTACTTGGGATAATCCCAGAAGATGACATGATTGTGATCACGACAAACCGGGGGGAAGCGGTGGTGCTGGATCAAAATTCTCGTTCTGGACAAGCCTACAGGAATATAGTCCGCCGTATCCTGGGGGAAGAGGTGCCAATTATCAACTTGGACGAAGAAGAGGAAGGATTTTTCAAAAAGTTAAGGAGGATTATTGGACTAAAGTAAACTGGGGGAGGTGGAACGGCCTTGCTGGAATTTATTACTAGGCTTTTTGGTAAAGAGTATAAAAGTAAAAACATTGCAAAGGAGAGACTTCGACTGGTCCTGGTGCATGACCGCGCCAGCATTTCACCCCAGATGCTTGAATCCTTAAAATTAGATCTGATCAAGGTTATCTCAAACTACATGGAAATTGATGAGGAAAACCTGGACGTCAGTCTGGACTCTAGCGGTAACACAGTGGCGTTGGTAGCCAATATACCGGTTACGGGGATGAAAAGGACTGCAGGGTAATTTGAATTTACCCAGGAGCCTGTATATCAATAATAATACGGGCTTTTTTTATGTGGTTTATTATTATACAATAAACCTTTAGGTACAGGCGCTGAGCCGGTAAATAAAGAAAGGTTGGTTTATTTAACACGGGGGAAAGAAGTGATGTGGCAATGTTAGAACAAAATATACTCTTTAAAAAACTGGATCGCACATTACTGATTGCTATTACCATAATTATCCTCCTAGGGCTTGTGATCATTTACAGCGCAACCAAGCCGTCAGGGTTACTACCGGTAGCGGAGGCTTTAAGCACCGGCGATGACCCTTTTGCTTATGTTAAAAAACAAATGTTTTTTGTCCTGTTTGGGATCGGAATGATGATCATGATGCTTTATATTCAATATGAAGACCTGTTAAAGCATGTGAAATTCCTATATGTCCTGAATTTAATTATACTTGGAGCAGTCCTTATTGTGGGCGATTCTACGTTGGGCGCCCAGCGCTGGATTGCCATCGGCCCCAACCAAATTTTTCGTTTTCAGCCTTCCGAATTCTCAAAGCTGCTGATCATTATCTGCTTCGCGGCTTACTTGAATTCCCGAAGCAATATGCTTAATCGCTTAAGAGATTTGCTCCCCTGCTTTGTTTATATCGGGGTACCGGCACTGCTTATATTGATGCAACCGGACCTGGGCACAGCCCTGGTATTTTTGGCAATAATGTTCGGTATGCTCTTTATAGCAGGAGCGCGTCCCTGGCTGTTGTCCGGAATAATCGCCGGAGGGATCGGGACGGCCTCTTTATGGATCTGGGCACATTTCTGGTTGGCGGCAAACCGTGGGTTTGAGCTCTGGATTCCAATAAAAGATTACCAGCTGAAAAGATTGGTTATTTTTCTTGACCCGTGGCAGGAACCGTTTGACGCGGGTTACAATGTGATCCAGTCGCAGATAGCCATTGGTCAAGGTGGTTTTTGGGGACGCGGACTTTTTAATGGAAGCCAGACATATGGTGATTTTCTGCCTTTCCAGAAGAATGACTTTATTTTTTCTGTAGTAGGGGAAGAACTTGGGTTTATCGGTGCATTTTTGCTGTTGGTTCTCTTTTTTGTCGTGATTTACCGGGGCATTCTAATCGCGATTAACGCCAGGGACAGGTTCGGTTCCCTCTTAGCTACCGGAATAGTGTCCATGCTTGTTGTTCATGTTTTAATCAATGTGGGCATGAATATTGGAATTATGCCTGTGACGGGTATTCCCTTGCCGATGTTTAGCTATGGGGGCAGCAGTATGATTACTAACCTTACTGCACTGGGGTTGCTCTTGAATATAAATATGAGACGGAAAAAGATTTTGTTCTAACCGGGATGATTATCAGTCCTGGTTAGTTTTTTAATAGGCCATTCTTAACCGAGCTAAAAATATTATTTTTATCCCCCTTAGAATTTACTTGTCATATTACCTTTTTAGGAAAAATATGTTATATAGACAAGCCAATAATTTGTACGTATGGGGGGGTAATAATGAAAGGGATTGATTACAAGCCGGGTGGGCCATTTAAACAAGAAGATTGGATATCCCACTACCATAAGCCCCAATGGAAAAAGCCTCGACGTGAGGGCGGCGGTAGACATAACCTGCACCGAATTGCTATTGCTTTATTAATTTTCATATTTTGTTTTGCCTTGAGGGAGACTCAAAATCCATGGGGTATAGAGGCCAGGGAAACTTTAAAAGATGTACTGACTTCCGAGTGGAATTACCAACCGGTTTTGGAAAAGGTGGCTCAGTTTGGGATACGGGTTGTCAAAATGGACTGGTCTCTTAATAGTCAAACACGTCCTGTTGTTAGCATTCAGGGGAATAGCGGTACCGGAACCTTGCCCGTACCGGTTTCGGGCGAGGTTATCAAGAGATACGGTATGGTTATAGACCCAGTAGACAACATGGAGAGATTTCATAACGGTATTGATATTGCGGCTCCAGTAGGCAGCCCTGTCAGGGCTGTGCTAGACGGAAAAGTAAAACGGTTAGGTGATAGCCGGACATTGGGTAAATATGTGTTGTTGGAACATGTGCAGGGCTGTTTTACCCTTTATGGTAGACTTTCCAGGTATACGGTTACTGATGGACAGTCAGTTAAAGCTGGTCATAACATTGGAGAGGTAGGGATAGCAAGCGATATTCCCGGTGGGGTCCTGCATTTCGAATTGCGCGAAGACAACAAGTTGGTAGATCCGCTAATACGGTTACAGCCACTTAATGACAAGTGATATGGGGCATTGTAGCCGAAACTCTTGCTTGGCTATAGACTCTGTTAAATACAGGCGGTAGGATGAGGTGATACCATGAAAGTTGGCCGTATTGCTGGGGTAGAAATCTATCTAAATAACTTTTTTATAGCCCTACTGGGGCTGTTTTTTGTAGCCGGTGTACTGGGTAAAGGCCTAATTGCTTTCATTGTGGTGCTCCTTCATGAATTGGGGCACGTGGCTATGGCCCGCCGCCTGGGTGTGCATGTTTCAGATGTTGAACTCTTGCCTTTTGGTGGTGTCAGCCGTATGGGTGGGGAGGTTGTTTCTGATCCCTCTAAAGAAGTATACGTTGCCCTTGCCGGGCCAGCCACAAACCTATTTCTGGTCGGAATAGGTACAGTATTAAAAAATCACGGCCTATTAAATAATGACCTGGGTTTATTTTTTCTTAACTGTAACTTGATTATGGCTGTTTTTAATTTGATTCCGGCATTGCCTTTAGATGGTGGCCGGGCTTTCCGGGCATATCTGGCCAGGCGGACCGGCTTCAGCAAGGCCACCTATCAGGCCGCTTGGTGGGGTCAGTTTTGGGGTATTGTTATTATCGTTGGGGGGGCGGTCGGTCTGGTGATGCGTTTATCCGGCCTAGACGTGGTGATCATTGGGATGTTTCTTTTCTATGCTGCCACAAGGGAAAAAAATCAGGCGCCTTACCATTTTATTCGCCATCTGCTCCAAAAAAAAGATGAGTTGGTGACAGCAGGAGTCTTACCTGCGGAGCCGCTGGTTGCCTTTGATACAGTACGCTTAGGCAAAGTGATCCATGCCTTTTTGCCGCAGCGCTTTCACCTGGTCCTACTACTTGACCGCAACTGGCATTATAAAGGTGTGGTTAGTGAAGCTCAAATTATTGATGCCCTGCTGTCTAAAGGGGTCGATGTCGAGATCGGCGATTTAATAAAAGTGCCACGCGGCTAAAATAAGGAGGTTTTCCGTAATGGACGTAGAATAAATCCCCACAAGAATATTCTTCTATTGATTTTGGGTTATACTGATCACTAAATAGAAAATTACCAGGATATTGCTTATAATGCTGGGGGATTCAACTATATGGAGCTGCTCGATCAAATTTTACCACTTGTACAAAAGCCTGCCCGTTATACCGGAGGAGAGTGGAATGCGATCCGGAAAGACTGGAGCGAAGTTGACTTAAAGGTGGTTTTTGCCTTTCCCGATGTCTACGAGGTGGGCATGTCCCACCTCGGGATGCAGATACTTTACTCAATTGTGAACAGTCGTAACGATACTTTAATGGAAAGGGTGTTTGCGCCCTGGCCCGATATGGAAGAAAAGATGCGTGAACATAAACTACCTTTGTTTGCCCTCGAATCTTACCGGCCGGTTCGGGATTTTGATGTGATCTCCTTTACTCTACAGTATGAGCTGAGTTACACCAATGTTTTAAATATGCTTAAACTTGCAGGTATACCCTTACGTGCGAGCCAACGCGGTAACGAATACCCCTTGGTTATTGCCGGAGGTCCTTGTGCCTTTAACCCCGAGCCACTCGCCAGTTTTATTGATTTGTTTGTAATTGGTGAGGGAGAAGAGGCTATTGGTGATTTATTGGATGTTTTCCGGAATGCGAAGGCTCGGAAATTGTCTAAGAAAGATTTGTTGCTAAAAGCGGTGCGGGTGCCAGGGGTTTATGTGCCATCTTTATACCAGGTTGAATACCTGGATGATGGTGCGATCGGGAAAGTAGAACCAATTAGTGATGGTATCCCGAGAAGAGTGAACAAACGGGTGGTGCATGACTTAGATCAGGCGCCGTTCCCAACCCGACCAATAGTGCCTTCTACCGAAATTGTGCATGACCGGATCATGATTGAAGTATTGCGAGGTTGTACCAGGGGTTGTCGTTTTTGTCAGGCCGGGGTGATTTACCGGCCGGTGCGGGAGAAAAAACCGGAAACAGTCAGAAGACAGGCGGCTGAACTGGTTCAGCACACGGGTTACGATGAGATTTCCTTGACATCCCTGAGTACCAGCGATTATACTCCCGTGCGAAGTGTGATCAAGGCGCTCATTGATGATCATGCCTGTCGAGGTGTAGGAGTTTCCCTCCCCTCGCTACGTGTGGATAACTTTTCGGTACAGTTGGCCAAAGAGGTTCAAAAGGTTCGGCGGTCCAGCCTTACTTTTGCCCCGGAGGCCGGTACACAGCGCCTGCGTGATGTGATTAATAAAGGAGTTTCCGAAAAGGATTTAATGACGGCTGCTAGTGTTGCATTTCAAGAGGGCTGGCGTGCCATCAAGCTCTACTTCATGATTGGGCTGCCCACAGAAACCGTTGAAGACCTTGAAGGGATCGTTTACCTAGCCCGGGAAGTTCTAG